>JAPLCL010000332.1 GCA_026392265.1 Actinomycetota bacterium | reverse complement strand
GGGAACAGCTTGGCCTGGGCGACCGCCCTGACGAAGGCCGCCTCGAGCTCGGCGGTGGTGATCTCCTCCTCGGCGAAGAACCTCTCGAGGAGCTCGTCGTCGGTCTCGGCGACGGCCTCGACGAGCTTGCCGCGCGCCTCTTCTGCGGCCGCCATGAGATCGGCGGGGATGTCGCCCTCGATGGCCTGCTCGCCCTCATAGACGTGGGCTTTCATACCAAACAGATCGACGACGCCCTTGAATTCGTGTTCGCTGCCGACGGGGATCTCGACGGCCACGACCTGCGGGCCGAAGGCCTCGCGCAGGCGGTCGACGGCGACCGCGAAGTCGGCGCGCTCGCGGTCGAGCATGTTGCAGAAAAGGATGCGGGCGAGGCCGCGCTCGTCGGCGCGCGCCCAGAGCCGCTCGGTCTGGACCTCGACGCCGAGGACGCTGTTGACGACCATGAGAGCCGTCTCGACGATACGCAGCGAGGCGATGGTGTCGGCGAGGAAGCTCGAATCGCCGGGCGTATCGAGGAGATTGAAACAGAGTCCCTGGCGCTCGATATGCGCAAGGCCAGCCGACAGGCTGAGCTGGCGCCGTTTCTCGTCGTCGTCGTAGTCGGAGACGCTCGTGCCCTCCACCACGTGCCCCAGGCGATTGACCACGCCGGCCTTGTACAGAAGGCCCTCGAGCAGCGAAGTCTTGCCGGTGCCGCGATGGCCGACGAGGGCGATGTTCCTGATCTTGCCTGGGTCGTTCATCCGGGCTCTCCTCGTGTGTCGTCTCGCCGGCTCCCCGCGCGCGTGCACGCGAGGGGCAGGTCGCGGCCTGTCGGAAGGGTGAAGTCTAGCACAGGGCCCGGGGTTTCACGCGCCGCGTGAGCCCGCGGGGGGCCCACCGCGGGAGGCGTGAAAGCGAGACCCGGGCTGGGGCGCTCGAGATGCCGCTCGGCCATGGCGCCACCGGCCAGCTTGAGCGCCTTGAAGCCGTACTTCTCGCGCACGCGGTCGACGGCCTCGCCGAGCGCCACCTCCCGCCAGCCCTCATCGAGCGTGAGCTGGAAGGCGTTGTGCGTGAAGCCGCTGACGCTCACGCCCACGAGGCGGACCCAGCGGGCGCCGATGCCGAGCTCGTCGAGCAGCGCCACGGCCGTCTCGTAGAGAGGCCGCGTGGCGCTGACGGAGCGCGCCAGCGTACGACGCCGCCCCACGGTGTGAAAGGTATTGAAGCGCACCTTGAGCGCGACGGTGCGCGCCGCCAGACCCTGGCGGCGCAGTTCGGCGACGGCGTTGTCGGTGAGCGCGAGCAGGGTGGCGCGCAACAGCTCGACGTCGTTGGTGTCGTCGGCGAACGTGACCTCGCGGCCGACCGACTTGGGCAACGGCCGCTCGCTGCGCACCGGCGACAGACTGCGCCCCAGGGCGAGCTGACGCAGGCCGTGGGCACCGCGGCCGAAAGCCGCGGCGAGCAGCGGGAAGGGGACGTCCTGCAGCATCCCGACTGTGGTGAGGCCGAGAGCAGCGAGCCGCTCCTGCGCGACCGGCCCGATGCCGCAGACCTCGCCGACCGGCAGCTCACGGAGGCGGCCGTGGACGTCGGCAGCGGTGAGCTCGCCGATACCGGCCGGCTTGTTGAGGCCGGCGGCCAGCTTGGCCAGCAGCTTGGTGGGACCGATGCCGATGGAACAGGTGATGCCGTGGGCGTCGTACACCTGCTCCTGGACGCGCAGGGCGATGGCCCGCGGCGGCCCGAACAGCCGCCGGCTGCCGGTGACGTCCAGATAGGCCTCGTCGATGGAGGCCACCTCGACGAGATCGGTGTAGTGCCCGAGCAGCTCGACGAGGTCGCGGTGTACGGCCACGTACGCCTTCATGTCGACCGGAAGGAACACCCCCCCCGGGCAGAGGCGCTCGGCCTGGAAGATGGGCATGGCGCTGTGGACGCCGAACACACGCGCCTCGTATGAACACGCGGAGACCACGCTACGGCCGCCGCGTTCGCCGCCGACGATCACCGGCAGGCCGCGCAGTTCGGGGCGCCGCGCCTGCTCTACCGAAGCGAAGAAGGCGTCCATGTCGAGGTGCAGGATTGCCCGGTGGGATACGAACATATGTTCGTATACTACCCCCGAGCAGGACGGCTGGTCAATCGTCACGCGAGGGCGGAGCGGCGGAGCGCG
>JAPLCL010000426.1 GCA_026392265.1 Actinomycetota bacterium | reverse complement strand
AGACCCTTGAGGGCAAGACCTGCCTCGTCAGCGGCTCGGGCAACGTGGCCCAGTACGCCACCGAGAAGATCCTCGACCTCGGCGGCAAGCCGGTCACCCTCAGCGACTCGTCCGGCTACATCTACGACGAGGCCGGCATCGACCGTGCCAAGCTCGCCTTCGTGCTCGAGCTCAAGAACGTCAAGCGCGGCCGCATCGCCGAGTACGCCGACAAGTTCCCCGGCGCGGTCTTCACGGCGCGCGACGACAGCAAGGACTTCAACCCGCTGTGGGACCACAAGGCCGACTGCGCCTTCCCCTGCGCCACGCAGAACGAGATCAACGCCAAGGACGCCCAGCACCTGGTCGACAACGGCGTGTACGTGATCAGCGAGGGCGCCAACATGCCGACGGTCCCCGAGGGCGTCAACCTCTTCGTCGAGAAGAAGCTCCTCTACGGCCCCGGCAAGGCCGCCAACGCCGGCGGCGTGGCCACGTCGGGTCTCGAGATGAGCCAGAACAGCCTGCGTCTCAGCTGGACGCGTGAAGAAGTGGACGCGCGCCTGCACGGCATCATGAAGGCCATCCACAAGCAGTGCATCGACGCCTCCGCCGCCTACGGCTTCGAGGGTAACTACGTGGCGGGCGCCAACATCGCCGGCTTCCTCAAGGTCGCCGACTCCATGCTCGACCAGGGCGTCGTCTGACCGACTGAGCGATCAAAAGGAGCTTTCACGATGAAAAAGATCGAGTGCTTCATCCAGCCGTACAACCTCGACACCGTCGCCGAGGCGCTGGCCGTCGAGGGCGTGCTGGGCATGTCGGTCGCCGAGGTCAAGGGCTTCGGCGTGCAGAAGGGCTTCACGCGCGGTGAGGACGTCAAGTCGCACGAGTACCGTTTTCACCCCAAGATGAAGGTCGAGATGGTCGTGCTCGAGAAGGACGTGGAGCGCATCGTGAGCGCCATCGTCGCTTCGCTCAAGAGCAACCAGATCGGCGAGGGTAAGATCTTCGTCACCCCGGTCGACGACGCCGTGCGCACGCGCACCGGCGAGCGCGGCCGCGACGCCATCAAGTAGCACGCCGCGCGGCCGCTACGGCCGCTGGCGCGAAGAGCACACGAGGGGCCCGGCGCAGCGTCAGCCGCCGGGCCCCTCGTCTTTCCCGGTCACGCGCGCGAGGCACGCTCCGGCGCGTTAAGAGGTGTGAAGCTATCGGCGGTTTCGTGTTGCACCGTCAACGGGCAGGCGGTAGAGTGCCACAACGGACGTGCCCGGACGGGCGTTCTGCGGGGTGGCAGCTTGTGCTGCGTCACAGCGCACTCAAGGCTACGAAACAGGGAGGTGGGTGCTACTGCCGGAGAAGGAAAGTCGTGGCTCGCGTTGTAGAGAGACACCTGACCGAGTCTATCTGGAGGTCGTCCGACCTTGAGAGTCCCCAAAACTCAGAAGCGCACAGCTCGCGGCTCCGGTCTTCGCTGGACTCCCGTGTCGCGGTCGTTATAGAGTGTGTAGTCGTGTGGAGTAAGCAGCAGAGGGGGCGTTGTGTTCGTTCGTGCAGCGACGAGCAGAACGCGAAAGCGGGTCAGCGCATGGCCCCGACTCAGGCGGGTAGGGCTCTGCAAGCAAGCCTTGGAGGTGGTCGTGTCGTGAAAAAAATATGCGTCCCCGTGGGTGCATCATCCCACGTCAATTTGGCTGAAAGCCATCGTAGTGAACCACTCAGGAGGTCGTAACATGCAGCAAACGAAACGAAGGAGTAAGAAGGGCGTCATCCTTCTTGCGTTGGCGCTCGCCTTGTTCGTCTTGGTGATCGTGCCGGCCGTAGCTCTTGCAACCCCGGGCCAGGTCACGATCGACAATGGCCCGAAGATCAGCGACAAGAACATCACTATCACGTACAAGTCGGCCTCTGACCCGGCCGACCCGGGGATCGCCTTCGTGTGGATCCAGGACCGGTGCCAAAACGGCGGCATCGGCCCCTGGTCGGCTTGGTCGCCGGCCGTGCCCGTCTACACCCCCTACCTCGTACCGGGTGCGTCCGTGCAGCAGGCCTACACGCTCACGAGCAAGGCTTTGCCGCAGCTCAACGACATTTTCCAGGTCAGGGTCGCCTTCT
>JAPLCL010000306.1 GCA_026392265.1 Actinomycetota bacterium | reverse complement strand
CACGCCCGAGTGCTCCATGCCCCAGAGCCTGCCCGTGCGTCCCATGCCCGTCTGCACTTCGTCGGCGATGAGCAGGATGCCCCACTTGTCGCAGATGTCGCGGACCTTGGGGAAGTAATCGGCGGGGGGGATGATGGCGCCGGCCTCACCCTGCACAGGCTCGACGATGAAGGCGGCGATGTCGAAGCCCACCGCATCGCAGATGCCGAGCTGCTTGTCGAGGGCGTCGGCGTCGCCGTAGGGCACGAAGCGGACCCCGGACATGAGCGGGTAGAAGGGCTCGCGGAACTCGCCCTTGCCGCTCACGCTGAGGGAGCCGAACGACTTGCCGTGAAAACCGCGCGTCGTGGAGATCATGCCGAGTGTGTGGTTGGGCTTCTTGCGCCGCGCCCACAGTTTGGCGAGCTTCATGGCGCCCTCGTTGGCCTCCGTGCCCGAGTTACAGAAGAACGAGTACCGCAGGTCGCCCGGCGTGACCATGGCGAGCAGGTGGCTGAGGTGACCACGCATGGGATCGAGGAGCTCCTGCGAGTGCAGCGCCTGGTGTTCGAGCTGGTCACGGACTGCCTTGACCACGGTGGGATGCCGGTGCCCCAGCATGTAGATGCCGAAGCCTCCGAGGCAGTCGATGAACTCCTTGCCGTGGATGTCGAAGAACACGGAGCCTTCGTCGCGCCATTCGACCGACGTGTAGTCGCTCGATACCGACTTGCGGTACTCAAGGATGCCGGGATTGACGTAGCGCTCGAAGTTCGTCACGCAGTCGTCCACCACAGTCTGCTGCTCAGCCGCCGTCAGTACGGATTTCGCCATGAGATCGAGTGCCTTGCGCGATTCGCGCAGGGCTTCAACCTTGAGCTTGTCCTGCATTCGTTCCTCCAGTCCAGTGCCTTGCGTGGCGAGCTTTATCTCTGATTTGCGGTATAGTTCGTACAGCCGACCGAACAACGAGGTCACTCTACCGCGAAATGCGCAACGGCGCAAGGCCCCGCGCGAAGCGCTTGCCGCCGGGGTTCTGCGGCTGCGGCGGTGGTAGTGTGAAGCAGGGAGATGAAGAGATGACGCCGGATCAGAACGGGCTGAACGACGACCCCATGGCGCGGCTGTCGCCGACCGCGAGGCGCCTCGTGACGGCCGCGCGCACGCTTCTGGCGCGCGGCGGCTTCGAGGCGCTCACGGTCGAGGGCGTGGCCGCGGAGGCGGGCGCGTACCGCGACTCCGTGCGCTACTACTTCGGCAGCAAGGCGGCGTTCATCGCCGCCGTGGTCGACTCTCTGGCGCACGATCAGAGCGTGGCCGCGGTCGCCGAGACGCGCGCGCAGCCGGCCGGTGAGGAGCGCGTGCACTCCCTGGTCGCCGGCGACCGCCAGCTCGTAGACGACCGCGACTCCTTTCGCGACTTTTTCGCGATCTTCCCCCACGTACTTCTCGACGAGGAGCTCCGCTCGCGGGTGGCGGGTCTGTATGACTGGTACCGCGACCTGTACGCGGGTGGTATGGGAGGCGCCGGCGCCGAGACCGACGCGCGCCTGCGTGGTCTGGCTTCCCTGATGGTCGCCATGACCGACGGGCTCGCCGTCCAGAAGCTTCTCGACCCGGACGGTGTGGAGCTCGATTCCCTGTTCGGCCTGTGGGAGGAGATCCTGCGTCGCGAGTTCCCCGGCGCGGCAGCATGAAGA
This sequence comes from Actinomycetota bacterium, assembly GCA_026392265.1. Classification (GTDB taxonomy): domain Bacteria; phylum Actinomycetota; class Thermoleophilia; order UBA2241; family UBA2241; genus CAIXSE01. Next base: position 13,610 of record JAPLCL010000306.1, on the reverse strand, counting down.
CGCTCATTTACAGCACCTGAGTCGTGTTGTACGCTCGCCGCGCGTGTGCGGCGCCGCATGGGGGGCTCCGTCGGCCGCAAGGCCAGCACGAGGTTCTTTCGTAGGAGGGGTGGCTGTGGCGCAAGGGTCTGTGAAGTGGTTCAGCAACGAGAAGGGGTATGGCTTCATCGAGCGGGAAGACGGTGACGACCTGTTCGTGCACTACTCCGAGATCACCATGGACGGCTACAAGACGCTGGTCCAAGGGCAGAGGGTGGAGTTCGAGATCACCGAGGGCGACAAAGGGCTCCAGGCATCCACGGTGAGGCCCGTCGCCTGAGGCACGCGTGCGCTCAAGAAGGGGCCCGCCGGCCGGCACAGCCGGCGGGCCCCCTTTCTTGTCCCTCCTGGAGGGCTGGAGTAGTATAGCCGTCCCGCTTTTGCGGCCCCTCGCAGGAGGAACACACCATGATCGGTGAAGACGACGTCCGCTACGTCGCAAAACTCGCCCGACTGCGTCTCGAGCAGGACGAGGTCGCCCGCATGGCCGGCGAGCTCGCCAAGATCCTCGCCCACATCGACAAGATGAGCGAGCTCGACGTGGCCGACGTCCCTCCCACCGCGCACGTCCTGGACGTCGTGAACGTCACCCGGCCCGACAAGCCCAGGCCGGGCCTCTCGCGCGAGGACGCTCTGCGCAACGCCCCGGCCGTAAGCGACGACTGCTTCCGCGTGCCGAGGATGGGCTGACGGTGACTGCTCTGGACCCGCTGCGGCTCACGGCCCGAGTTGCCAAGCGCCTGCTCGTCGACGGTGAGATCTCCTCGGCCGAGCTCACCAAGGTCTACCTGGATCAGATCGCCGCCGTCGAGCCGCGCGTACGCGCGTACATCCGGGTGACCTACGACAACGCCGCCAAGTACTCCACCAAGGTAGACCGCGAGATGCAGGCCATGCGTGGCCCGCTCGCCGGCCTGCCGATCGCCATCAAGGACAACATGGTCACGGAAGGCGTCACGACAACGTGTGCCTCGCGGATCCTGCACGACTACATGCCCGTGTACACGGCCACCGCCGTCCGCCAGGTGTGGGACCGCCATGTGGTGATGCTGGGCAAGACCAACCTCGACGAGTTCGCCATGGGCTCTTCCACCGAGAACTCGTCGTACCAGACCACGCACAACCCCTGGGACCTGGCCACGGTGCCGGGCGGCTCCAGCGGCGGCTCCGCCGCCGCCGTGGCCGCCGGTGAGGCGCTCTGGGCCCTGGGCAGCGACACCGGCGGTTCCATCCGTCAGCCGGCGGCGCTCTGCGGCATCGTCGGCATGAAGCCCACCTACGGCGCCGTGAGTCGCTACGGTCTCGTGGCGTTCGCCAGCTCGCTCGACCAGATCGGGCCGCTCACGCGCTCGGTGTACGACTGCGCCCTCCTCCTGCAGCACATCGTCGGCCACGACCCCAACGACGCCACCAGCGTCGCGCTCCCCGAACCTGTCGCCCTCCCCAGCGCGGAGCGGCTCGACGGACTCCGCGTGGGCATCCCCGCGGAGTACCTGGCGGTCGGTATCGAACCCGGTGTGCGCGCCCGCTTCGACGAGACCATCGCGCGCATCGAGGAGATGGGAGGTACGTGCGTCGAGATCAGCCTGCCGCATACCGAGTACGCGCTGCCGGCTTACTACATCATCGCGCCTGCCGAGGCGAGCGCGAACCTCGCGCGCTTCGACGGTGTGCGCTACGGCCACCGTTGCGCCGACCCGGTCGATCTGCTCGACATGTACGAGCGCACCCGCAGCGAAGGCTTCGGCCCGGAGGTCAAGCGCCGCATCATGATCGGCACCTACGCGCTCTCGGCGGGCTACTACGACGCCAACTACGGTCGCGCCCAGAAGGTGCGCACGCTGGTGCGCCGCGACTTTGCGCGGGCCATCGCCGCAGTCGACCTCATCGCCTCGCCGACGACGCCGAGCGTGGCCTTCAAGGCCGGTTCGCGGACCGCCGACCCGCTGTCGATGTACATGTGCGATATCTGCACCATCCCCGTGAACCTGGCGGGGCTGCCGGCCATCAGCATCCCCTGCGGGCTCAGCGACGGGCTCCCGGTGGGCTTCCAGCTCATCGGACCCGCGTTCAGCGAGAACCGCATCCTGCAGGCCGCCCACGCGCTCGAGGGCGCCATCGGCTTCGCGCCGGCGCCCACCTTCTGCGACTCAGGCGTCGTGGCGGCTGCCGGGGAGCGGACGGAGGCGCGCGCATGAATAGCCACCGTAGGCCAGCCATCGAGCGGGGCGCCGAAGGGGCACCGCTCTGTGCCTGGGAGCCGGTGATCGGCCTCGAGATGCACGTGGAGCTCGACACGCGCACCAAGATGTTCTGCGCCTGCGAGGTCACCAAAGGCGACGCGCCCAACACGCACACCTGCCCCAAGTGCCTCGCACACCCGGGCGCGCTGCCCGTCGTCAACCAGCGCGCTATCGAGTACGCCGCGCGTATCGCCCTGGCGCTCAACTGCAGCGTGCGGCCGCGCAACATCTTCCACCGTAAGAACTACTTCTATCCAGACCTTCCCAAGGCGTATCAGATCAGCCAATACGACGAGCCGCTGGCGGTCGAGGGGTGGTTCGACTACTGGGTCGACGACGAGAAGCTTCGCTGCCGCATCAACCGCGTGCACATGGAGGAGGACGCCGCCAAGCTGGTGCATGCGGGCGGCGACGCCGGGCGCATCGCCGGCTCCGACTACTCGATGGTCGATTTCAACCGCGGCGGTACGCCGCTCATCGAGATCGTCAGCGAGCCCGATATCCCGTCTCCGGAGGCGGCCCGCGAGTTTCTCCAGCAGCTCCGTAACCTGGTCATCGAGCTAGGCGTAAGCGCGTGCAACATGGAAGAGGGCCAGATCCGCTGGGACGCCAACGTCAGCGTGCGGCCCGAGGGCAGCAGCGATCTGGGCACGCGCACCGAGCTCAAGAACATGAACAGCTTCCGCTACCTGCAGCAGGCGCTTGACGCCGAGATCCCCCGCCAGATCGAGGTCATCGAGGCGGGCGGGAAGATCGACCTCGAGACCCTGCACTTCGACCCCGACACCGGCACGACCACGCCGCTTCGTTCCAAGGAGGAGGCGCACGACTACCGCTACTTCCCCGAGCCCGACCTGGTTCCGCTGGTCATCGACCGGGCCTGGGTCGAGGAGCTGCGCGCGACGCAGCCGGAGCTGCCGGCGGCGCGCGTGGAACGCTTCGCGTCGCAGTACGGCCTGTCGCGCGCCGACGCCCTCGTACTGGGCAGCGCGCACGCGCTGGCGGCGTTCTACGAGGAGGTCGTGTCGCTGGGGGTCGGCGCCAAGCCGGCGGCCAACTGGACGATGGGCGAGTATCTCGCCCATCTCAACGCCGCCGGCCTCGAGGCCGGCCACGGCCACGTCACTGCCGAGCGTCTCGCCAAGCTGGTCAAGCTCGTCGCCGACGGCACCATATCGACGAGCTCCGGCAAAGACGTCTTCGCCAGGATGATCAGCGAGCGCGCCGAGCCCGAAGAGATCGTCGAGAAGCACGGCCTCGGGCAGATCAGCGACACGTCGGAGCTCGAGGACGCCGTCGCCCGGGTGGTCGCCGATAACGCCGCGCAGGTGGAGCAGTACCGCGGCGGCAAGCAGCAGGTGCTGGGCTTCCTCGTCGGGCAGGTCATGAAGGCGACCGGGGGGCGCGCCAACCCGCAAGTGGTCAGCGAACTGCTGCGCACGGCGCTGGACGGCTGAGCCTCCTTGCCTGCCCTCGACGGCCTGTGGGACAATGCTGTCTCGCACCGCAGGCATGTCCCATGGTAACGCCGTCCCCGGGCACGCGGCGCGTGGCGGTACCCGCGTCGACAGGTAGGTGCGTATGACCAGCGACCTCTCCAGTTTCGTCATCGCCAGGGCCAGGCCGGCCGAACCGGCGGTGCGCATCGACGACACCACGCTGCGCGACGGCGAGCAGACCGCCGGCGTCGTCTTCTCCAACCACGAGAAGATCCGCATCGCCAAGCTCCTCGACGAGGTCGGCGTCCACCAGATCGAGGTGGGTATCCCGGCCATGGGCGGCGATGAGAAAGGGTCGATCAAGGAGATCGTCGAACTCGGACTCGACGCCTCCATCCTCGCCTGGAACCGGGCGGTCATCAGCGACCTCGAGCACTCGCTCGACTGCGGCGTCGACGCCGTGGCCATCTCCATGTCGGCCAGCGACATCCACATCGAACACAAGCTGGCCAAGTCGCGGCAGTGGGTCCTCGACCAGATCCGCGAGTGTGTGGCCTTCGCCAAAGACAAGAACCTGTACGTGTCGGTCAACGCCGAGGACGCCTCGCGCGCCGACCTCGAGTTTCTGCTGCGCTTCACCCAGGCCGCCAAGGAGGAGGGCGCCGACCGCCTGCGCTTCTGCGACACGCTCGGCATCCTCGACCCCTTCGACACCTTCAACGTCATCACGTTCCTCAAGAGAGAGGGCGGGCTCGACATCGAGATGCACACCCACGACGACTTCGGCATGGCCACGGCCAACGCACTCGCCGGCATCAAGGCCGGAGCCACCTACGTGAACACCACCGTCAACGGCCTCGGCGAGCGGGCCGGCAACGCCGCCCTCGAAGAGGTCGTCATGGCGCTCAAGTACCTCGGCAAGGTGGACGTGGGCCTGCATACGAGCCGCTTCCGCGAGCTCAGCGAGTACGTAGCCGCCGCCTCGGCGCGCACCATCCCGGCCTGGAAGAGCATCGTCGGCACCAACGTCTTCGCTCACGAGAGCGGCATCCACGCCGACGGCGTCATCAAGAACCCGCTCAACTACGAGGCGTTTGCCCCCGAGGACGTCGGCCTGGAGCGCCAGATCGTGGTTGGCAAGCACTCCGGTTCGCGCACGATCTACCGCAAGTTCCAGGAGTTCGGCCTGGAGCTCACGCAGGCCGATTGCGACGGCGTCCTCGCCCTGGTGCGCAAGACCGCGATCGAGCTCAAACGGGCGCTCTTCGACAAAGAGCTCATGTACATCTACCAGGACTATCTGGGGCACCTCGGCGACGCGGTGCCGATGGGCAACAAGGCGAACGGCGTGGCCGCGGCGGGAGCCGGCGGAGCGCCTTCGTGACGGCGCTCACCCTCGCCGAGACGATCATCGCCGCGCACGCCGGTCTCGAGGCGGTCGTGCCCGGGCAGATCGTCGTGGCCGCCGTCGACGTGGCTATCGCCCAGGACGGCACCGGGCCGCTGGCCATCGAGCAGCTCGAGGAGCTCGGCGTCGCCAGCGTGAAGGCGCCGACCTGCGTGTTCTTCATCGACCACGCCGCTCCGGCGCCACGCCGCGAGCTGGCCAACGCGCAGAAGACGATCAGAGCCTTCTGCGCGTCCTCCGGCGCCACGCTCAGCGACGTCGAGATGGGCGTCTGCCACCAGAGGGTCGTCGAGAGCTACGCCAAGCCCGGCGACCTCGTCATCGGCGCCGACTCGCACACCTGCATGGCCGGCGCTCTGGGCGCCTTCGCCACGGGCATGGGCAGCACGGACGTCGCCGTGGGCATGGCCAGCGGCCAGACCTGGCTGCGCGTCCCCGAGACCTTTCGTATCGAGGTCACCGGCGAGCTGCGCGACGGCGTCGAGGCCAAAGACCTGATGCTCACGCTGATCGGCGACCTCGGCGCCGACGGCGCCACGTACAAGGCGCTGGAGTTCGGCGGGCCGGGCATCGTCGCCCTGCCCATGCCCGGCCGCTTCACGATGAGCAACATGGCCGTGGAGGCAGGCGCCAAAGCAGGGCTCATGCCGAGTGACGCAACGACCCGCGAGTTCCTCGTCGGCCAGGGTCGCGAGGAGGTCTGGCGGCCGCTCGCCGCCGACGCCGGCGCCGCCTACGAGCGCGTCGTCCGGCTTGACGCTCGCGCCATCGTCCCGATGGTGGCCAAGCCGCACACCGTCGACAACACGGCGCCGGCCGCGGAGCTCAAGGGCGCCAGGGTCGACCAGGTGCTCATCGGTACGTGCACCAACGGCCGGCTGGACGACCTGCGTTCGGCGGCGCGCATTCTGCGTGGGCGCCGCCGCGCTCCGCACACGCGCCTCATCGTCACGCCGGCCTCGCAGGCCGTGGCGCGAGCGGCCGCGGCCGAGGGCCTGTTCGACGTGTTCTGGGACGCCGGCGCCGTGGTCACCAACCCCGGCTGCGGCGCCTGCGTCGGCATCCACGAGGGCATCCTCGCCGACGGTGAGGTCTGCCTCAGCACCGCCAACCGCAACTTCCACGGACGCATGGGCAACCCCGAGGCGTCCATCTATCTGGGCTCGCCGGCCACCGCGGCCGCCACGGCCGTGGCCGGCGAGATCACCGATCCCCGCGAGCTTCTCTAGGAAGGAGGACGCCATGGCCAAGCAGTACGACGCCCCGCCGTCGCTGGTCATCGACCCCGCCAAGCGCTACACCGCCACCATCAGCACCGACCAGGGCGACATCGTCATCGAGCTCTTCGCCGACAAGGCGCCCAAGACGGTCAACAACTTCGTGTTCCTCGCCCGCGACGGCTTCTACGACGGCGTCACGTTCCACCGCGTCATCAAGGGCTTCATGGCGCAGGGCGGCGACCCCACCGGCAGTGGCAGCGGCGGCCCCGGCTACAAGTTCGCCGACGAGTTCCACCCGGCGCTCAAGCACGACCAGCCCGGCATCGTGTCGATGGCCAACGCCGGCTCGGGCACGAACGGCTCGCAGTTCTTCATCACGTATCGCGACACGCCACATCTTGACGGTAAGCACGCCGTGTTCGGGCGCGTCATCGAGGGCATGGAGGTTCTGGAGGCCATCCCCGAGCGGGATCCGCAGCGCGCCCGCGAGCCCGGCGTCGCCATGAACAGCGTCACGGTCCGTGAGGAGGAATGGATCACGTGAGCGAGGAGCTTCTGCGCGGCAAGGCTTGGCTGTTCGGCGACGACATCTCCACCGACCATATCGCCCCGGGCCGCCTGTTCCACCTGCGCACCGATCTCCCTGCGCTGGCCGAGCATGTGCTCGAGGATGCGCGCCCCGAGTTCGCCGCGTCTCTGGCGCCCGGCGACTTCGTCGTGGGCGGGCGCAACTTCGGCCTCGGTTCCAGCCGGGAGCACGCGCCGCGCATCATCAAGCTTGCCGGCGCCGGCGCCGTCCTTGCGCAGAGCTTCGCGCGCATCTTCTTTCGCAACGCCATCAACGTCGGTCTGCCCGTGTTGCAGTGCGACACGAGCGGCATCGGCGAGCAGGACGAGCTCGAGGTCGACTTGAGCGCCGGCGAGGTGCACGATCTCACCAGCGGAGCCGTCATCCGGTTCGTGCCCCTGCCGCCGGTGATGGTGACGATCCTGAACGACGGCGGGCTGGTGGCGCACGTCAAAGCGCACGGCGGCTTCGCCTTGCCCCAAGGCTGACCGGCCCCGCGTGGCGGCCCGCCCGTCGACACCCGAGTCCGCAGGAGTCTCATGACCTATACAGTCACCCTGATCCCGGGCGACGGTACCGGCCCCGAGCTGGCCGCCGCCCTCGAGACCGTGATCGCCGCGACCGGCGTGCCGATCCTCTGGGAAGTGCACGACGCCGGTCTGGGCGTGATGGAGGAGTACGGCACGCCGCTGCCCGAGCACGTCCTCGATTCGATCCGCCGCACCAAGGTGGCGATCAAGGGGCCGATCACGACGCCGATAGGCGAAGGCTTCCGCAGCGTCAACGTGGCCTTGCGCAAGGAACTTGACCTGTACGCCTGCCTGCGCCCGTCGAAGACGATGAAAGGCGTGCGCAGCCGCTTCGAGGACATCGATCTCGTCGTCGTCCGCGAGAACACCGAGGACCTGTACGCAGGCATCGAGCACATGGTCGGCGAGGACGCCGCCGAGAGCATCAAGATCATCACTCGCAAGGGCAGCGAGCGCATCGCGCGCTTTGCCTTCGACTACGCGCGCAAGCACGGTCGCCGCAAGGTCACCGCCGTGCACAAGGCCAACATCATGAAGTGTACGGACGGCCTGTTCTTGCGCGTCGCCGGCGAGGTGGCCGCGCAGTACCCGGACATCGAGTTCGAGGATCGCATCGTCGACAACATGTGCATGCAGCTGGTCCAGAAGCCTGAGCTCTACGATGTGCTCGTGCTCCCCAATCTCTACGGCGACATCGTCAGCGACCTCTGTGCCGGCCTCATCGGCGGCCTCGGGGTGGCGCCGGGCGCCAACTTCGGCGACGACATCGCGGTGTTCGAGCCCGTCCATGGCAGCGCCCCCAAGTACGCCGGCCAGGACAAGGTCAATCCCATGGCGCTGCTGCGTTCGGGCGTCCTGCTGCTCGAGCATCTCGGCGAGGACGCCGCGGCGCGCCGTATGGAGGACGCCATCGCGGCCGTGGTGGCCGAAGGCAAGGTCGTCACGTACGATCTCGGCGGCTCGGCCGGCACCAGCGGTATGGCCGCCGCCATCGCCCGCCGCATTCAAAGCTAGCGCGCCGCCCGCCCGCCGGGCGCGCCCGCAAAGGAGGTTCCATGGAGGAAGAAGAAAAACACATCAATCTGCACGCCACGCCGGAGATGATGGCGGTCGGCGCGCTTCCTGAAGGAGCTGCTCGACGCCATGGCCGACAACTACAGCAAGTGGCAGGCGGCCGAGAACATCCGCGACCTGCCGGAAGCCCCCGGGCGGGATTGACCGCCGTCAGGTGGGTCAACGTGCGGGGCGCCGCAAGGTGCACCGCACACTAGCCGCCGCAGGTGGGCTAACGTAGGGTGCGCCGTCAGGCTCACCCGACAATGATCGGCGCAGGGGGCTAACGTGCGGGGCGACGTAGTCGGCACCGCACACTGGTCAAGCCTGCCAGAATGGCCAATACGGAGCCGGTTTCGGCTCCGTTTTGCCCTGCAAGATGGCGATTTCTCCGCTGTTGCTCCGCGCCACGCCGAACGGCTAGAATGGCGGAGCCTGTAATCCCCCATCGTCTCTTTGTCCCCGGGGGGCTGCGTGCGCGTGGAACCGCGGCAGGGGGATCGAGAACAATGTCAGGAGGACGCTTTGGACTTCTACCAAGGGAAAGTGCTCAGGATCGACCTGAGCGCGGGTACCTCCGCCGTCGAGCCCCTCAACATGGAGTGGGCGGAGAAGTACATCGGCGGCAAGGGCCTGCTTCTGCGCTACATGTGGGAGGAGGTCCCGCCCAAGATCGACCCGTGGTCTCCCGAGAGCCCCGTCATCCTCATGACCGGGCCGTTTGCCGGGACCGGCGTGAGCACGGCATCGCGGCTCGTGGTGGGCTGCAAGAGCCCCGCCACCGGCATCCTCAACGACAGCTACGTGGGCGGCTCGTTCGCTCCGGAGATGAAATTCGCCGGCTACGACGCGATCATCATCAAGGGCGAATCCCCTGAGCCGGTGGTCGTGACCATCAAGGACGACGTCGTTCAATTCGTGCCGGCGATGCCGAAGTACTGGGGTCTCAAGACCTCCGCGATCGAGGAGGCCATGCGCCAGGACTTCGACGCCGAGGCCAAGACGCTCTCCATCGGCCCGGGCGGCGAGAACGAACTGGTCTGGGCCTGCTTGTCCACCGACCAGTACCACAAAGCCGGACGGGGCGGCCACGGCGCGCTCTTCGGGCGCAAGAAGCTCAAGGCCATCGCCGTGCGCGGCACCGGGTCCGTCACCGTCGGTGACGCCAAGGCCTTCCTCGCCGACATGTACCGCATCCACACTGAGTTCGTCCTCACCGAAGACAACCTGTGGGCCAACGAAGAGGGCACGCCCGTCCTCGGCCAGATCATGAGCGACGCCGGCGTCATCCCCACGCGCAACTGGTCGTCGGGATCCTTCGACGGGATGGAGGGCATCAACTCCGACGCCTTCATCAAGATCCGCACCAAGAACAGGGCCTGCTATCAGTGCGCCATCGGTTGCCGGCAGTTCCACGAGGTCGACGGTATCGCCGGCGAGGGTCCCGAGTACGAGACCATCGCCATCTGCGGCGCCAACTGCGGCATCGGCGACATCACCGCGCTCTCGAAGTTCAATCAGGAGTGCGACGAGCTCGGTCTCGACACGATCTCGAGCGGTGCCGTCGTCGCTCTGGCGATGGACCTCACCGAGAAAGGTGTCAAGGACTTCGGCCTGCGCTTCGGCGAGGCCGAGGGCTATCTCAAGGCCCCCGAGCTCATCTCGAAGCGCGAGGGCATCGGCGCCGAGCTGGCGCTGGGCACTCGAGCGCTCGCCGCCAAGTACGGTCATCCCGAGCTGGCCATGGAGGTCAAGAACCTCGAGCTGCCCGGCTACGACCCTCGCGGGTCGTTCGGCATGAGCCTCGGCTACGCCACGTCGGACCGCGGCGGCTGCCACATGCGCTGCTATCCGATCGCCGACGAGATCGTGGGCGGCACGCTGCCGCCGGACACCCTCGAGGGCAAGGCCCAGAAGGTCATCTGGGGCAACCCGGCCGAGGGCATGATCGGCGAGAACTTCAGCTCCGTGAAGTTCTCCGGTATCTGGTGCGACTTCTGGGCGATCACGCCCGAGCAGATCGCGCAGATCTTCAAGCACGCCTGGAAGCGCGAGTTCAGCGAGGATGAGGTGTTCCAGATCGGCGAGCGCGTCTGGAACCTCGGGCGGCTCTTCAACCTGCGCGAGGGCGTCGAGCCCGACGACATCCCGCAGAAGCTGTACGCGGCGGAAGGCGCCCATACCACCGGCGCGTCCGCCGGAAGGTCCATCGGCACCGCGACGTTCAAGGCGGCGCTGCAGGAGTTCTATCAGCTGCGAGGCTGGGACGAGAACGGTGTCCCCAGCGAGGCCAAGCTCGCCGAGCTCGGCGTCGACGTACGCCTCTGACGGCGTCACGCCGAAGGAAGGGAGAACAGATGCCTCACGTGATGATCTCGAGCAAGAAGTGCACCGGCTGCCACATGTGCGAGCTGGCGTGCTCCGCGTACCACGAGGGCGCGTACCGGCCGTCGGTCGCGCGCCTCTTCAGCGAGTGCAACCCTACGACGGCCGCTATCAAGGGCCACACCTGCCTGCAACTGGGCTGCGCCAAGTGCCAGGAGGCCTGCCCCAACGACGCCATCCTGACCAAGGAGATCACGGTCAAAGTGAAGGGCGAGTTCGCGGGCAAGGAGAAGGTCGGAGACACCGTCAGGGGCTACGTCCTCGTGGTCGATGAAGACGCCTGCACCAACTGCGGAGAGTGCTACGACGTGTGCCCGACGGGCGTGATCCACGAGCACCCGACCAGGGAAGTGGCCTACAAGTGCGACCTGTGCGACGGCGAGCCGCAGTGCATCGCCTTCTGCCAGAACCCGCACGTGCTGGCCGTCGACCTCAAAGTCGACAAGAAGGATAAGGAGCTGGCTCAGGCCTGAGCGATATGGCGACTGCATACGTCAAGCTTCCCGTGGGCATGACCACCGCCGACGGGCGCCGTGAGGTAGAGAGCCGGGGCGCCACCGTGCGCGAGGTGATCGCTCAGGCGATCATCGCCGAGCCGCGTATGCGCCCGCGGATCTTCCGCGAGGACGGGCGCATGTACGCCGGGGTGTTCATCAACGGACGCAACATCAATGCGCTCGACGGCATGGACACGCCGGTCAGCGACGGCGACAAGCTGACCGTTCTGCCGCCCATTGCGGGTGGGTGACGCGGGTTCTCGGCACAGGCGCAGATGATCGACCCCGGGGCGGGCGCCGCAAGGCGCCCGCCCCGGCTCTGTGGCGTTCTGGTACCATCTGCCGCATGAACGCGGATGCCGCCAGACGACAGTTGGCCGAGGCGGGGCTCCAGAGCGCCGTGGGTGGCCGCGCCAGCTTCCGCCGCTTCCTTCCCGATCCCGTTCCACGGGAAGACGTGACGGCGATGGTCGAGCTGGCCGTCCGCGCCGCCAACGCCGGCAACGCCCAGATGTGGCGCTTTGTCGCCGTGGACGATGCCGTCACGCAGCTGGCGCTGCGTGAGGCCGTCGACGACGCCATCGACGAGATGGCCGCCTGGCCAGAGCTCGCCGGCAGCGCCAAGGAGATCAAGGCCTTGCGGGCGTACGCGACGTTCTTCGTCGACGCACCGCTGGTGATGGCCGTGTTCGGCCTGCCCTATATTGCGCGTGCCGACGAGATGCTACTCGCCCGTGGCCTCGGCGTGGAGGAGCGCGACAGGCTGCGCGCGCGCCCGGATCTGCAGAGCATCGGGGCCGCCGTCCAGCTCTTCTGCACGGCGGCGCACGCCCTTGGCTACGGGTCGTGCTGGATGACGGCCCCGGTGCTGGCGGCGCCCGCCATCGAGGAGCTCCTCGGCGTGGAGCCTCCGGCCAAGCTGGTCGCCGTCGTGCCCGTCGGCCGGCCCGCCGGAGCCGTCAGGCCCACGTCGCGGCGACCTGCCGCCGAGGTGCTCGAGTTCCGCTGAACGGGATGAGCTCCTTGAAGCACCCGGCCGGTGACGTCCGCGAGCTCTGCGCCGCGCGCTTGCCGGCGACCCGTGCAGAGAGGCCGATCTTGCGACGCTCCTCTCGGCTCGTGGCGACGCTGCCGATGGGGTGTTCGACGCCGCGAGGGAGCAGGTCCGGGTCATGGCGTTCGTGCGTCTTGGACGCCGCCTCAACGCGGGTGCCAACGTGGTGACCTCCATCGTGCCGCCGACCGTTGGCCTGGCCGGCGTGTCGCAGGTGCGCCCCGAGGTCCGAGCGTGAGGCTGCTCGTCGTCGGCGGCAAGCTGCAGGGCACCGAGGCCGTCTATCTGGCCGCGAAGGCCGGCTGGGAGACCGTCCTCGTCGAGCGCCGGTCGGCTCCGCCGGCCGCGGGGCTCGCCGACCGGCACGTGGTGGCGGACATCGCCGCCGACGACACCCTGGCGAAGACCCTGGTCAGTACCTGCGACGCTGTGCTGCCGGCTTGTGAGGACCTGGGGACGCTGAAGTGGCTGGCCGAACACGTGCCGGCTTGGGGCGTCCCCCTCCTCTTCGACCTGGACGCCTACCGTGTCAGTGAGTCCAAGCTGGCCTCACAGACGCGGTTCGCGGAGCTCGCCGTGCCGCGGCCCCTGCCGTGGCCCTCGTGCGGTTTCCCGGCCGTCGTGAAGCCCGATTCGGCGAGCGGCAGCGAGGGCGTCTCGGTGGTCGCGGACGAAGCCGAGCTGGCGGCCGCGCTCGCGCGCCTGGCGGCCGCGGGGCACCGGTCGGTGGTCGAGGAGTACATCGCCGGACCGTCCTTGTCGCTCGAGGTGCTCGCCTGGGAAGGCCACGCCGCCCCGCTGCAGGTCACCGGCCTGGAGTTCGACGCCGTCTACGACTGTAAGCGCGTCGTGGCGCCGGTGGGGGAGGCCGGGGCCGGAGGGCCTGCGGCCGCTGGCCCCGGCCGCACGTCCGCCTGGGATCGCGCCGTGGCGCCGGGCACGCTGGCTGCCTTCGACGCCGCGGCTGTGCGGCTCGCGGCGGGCCTCGGTCTCATCGGGCTGATGGACATCGAGGTGATGGTCCATGGGGCGGAGGTCAAGGTCCTCGAGATCGACGCCCGCCTCCCCAGCCAGACGCCGCCCGCCGTGTACTGGTCCTGCGGGCTCAATATCGTCGAGCTGCTGCACGACACCGCACGCCGCGGCGTGCCCCCGCTGGTCGATCGCGCGCCGC
>JAPLCL010000370.1 GCA_026392265.1 Actinomycetota bacterium | reverse complement strand
TGAGGCGGAACAATGGCGATCACGGCGCTGACGACCGCCCGCGAAGGGCTGGTGAGAGAGTGAGGGGGGCATCGAAGGAGGTGCGGCGTAAGCCGATGCCGACGACGGTCCTCCGGCCCCCTCGCCAGCCCAGCGCAGGCGAGCGCGACGCGCTGGCCGCCGTCCCGGCGCCCGCCGACGAAGGCCTCGACCAGCCGCGCCTCGCCCTCGACGAGCAGTTCGCGCCGCTCGCCTTCCTCCCCGACTGGTCGCGACAGCGGCGCGTCAGCGTCGAGCTCGAGCTGCTCGGCCTCAACGTGAGCGCCCACCCACTGCGCTTCGTGCGTGACCAGGTCAAGGCGCTGGGGGTCACGCCCATGGCGCGCCTGCCGCAGCTGCCACACGGCCGCCGCGTACGCCTCACCGGCGTGCTCGAGCGCGCCCAGATGCCCTGGATCCGCAGCGGCCACCGCACCATGTTCCTCACCCTCGAGGACGAGACCGAGCTGGGTCAGGTGGTGGTCTTCAACGACGTCTACCTCAAGTACGGGCGCGTGCTCAAGGACGCCATCTACCTCCTGGTGGAGGGCGAACTACAGAACGACGAGGAGCACGGCCTGGCGGTGGTGGCGCACAAGATCATGGACCTCACCAAGGTGCTGGCAAGTGGCGAGGTGCTGCCGGGCGTCGAGCCGCGCACGCGCCCGGGACGCACAGGCTGAGCCCGGAGCCGCCCGGCCAAGACCGCACGCGTCAGAACACGGCGACCTTGATCACGACTTCGTCTCCCTTGCGCAGCCGGGTGCCGGCAACGGGATCCTGTTCGACGACGTCGCCGGGGAACTCACCCCAGCCCGCGACGTAGTCGATGCTGACCACGAAGCCCTCGGCCTCCAGCGCGGCACCGGCGTCGCCGGACGAGCGACCGACGACGTCGGGAACGGTCACAACGGGGGGGCCGCTGCTCACCCAGAACGTCACGGTGTCGCCGCGCTTCACCGTTGCCCCGGCGGCGGGCTCCTGCCGGTAGATCTCTCCCTTGGGCACGTTGCGCGTCGCCGCCTTGCGCTTGCGTGCCGTGAGGGACTCACCTTCAAGCAAAGTGGTGGCAGCGACGGACCGCTTCCCGGCGAGGTCCGGGGCCGGGATGTGCAGCGGCCCGCGGCTCACCCAGAGGTCGACCTTGGAGCCGTCGTCCACCTTGACGCCGGCGCGCGGGCGCTGTCTGGCGACGATCCCGGCGTCGAACCGGTCCGCCCACACCTCGTGGACAACGGGCTTCAGGCCGTCCTTCTTGAGAACGGCGACGGCCTCATCCCGCGCACGACCGGTCAGCCCGGGCACCTTCGTCCCCGGCGCCAGGACCAGCGCGTACACCGCCCAGGCGCCGGCCGCGGCGGCGGCGATGATGGCAGCCAAGGCCACCCAACGCCACAGACGCCGGCCGCGCGGACGGGCGGCCGGGGCTTGCCGGACCTCGCTCATGTAGCGAGTCGCACCGTCGGCTGGACGCGTGAGCGCATCCGCGGCGACCACCGTGGCGGCGGGCGCAGGCGCCGCAGACGGCGGGCGCGGGACGGCGGCGGGCACGGGTGGGCCCGCCTCCACACGCAGGACGGCGGCGGGTGCAGCGTGCCCGCCGTCCCGCGCCGAACGCAACGCCGCGGCGAACTCGTCCGCACTCTGATAGCGGTCGGCCGGTTGTTTGCTCAGCGCCGTCATCACGACGGCCGCGTAGGCCTCCGGCACGTCGGACGACAGCGAGCGCGGGTTGGGCGGAGCGGCTGACACGTGCTGCATGGCCACGGCCAGGTCGCTCTCGCCGCTGAAAGGCAGCTGCCCGGTCAGTATCTCGAAAAGCACCACGCCGAGGCTGTAGAGGTCCGAGCGTGTGTCGGCCGAGCGCCCCTGCGCCTGCTCGGGCGACAGGTACGACGACGTGCCCAGCATCGCCCCTGTGCGCGTGAGCGCCGAGGCGCCCATGCGCGCGATGCCGAAATCCGCGACCTTGACACGCCCCGTCCCGTCGACGAGCACGTTCGACGACGTCACGTCGCGATGGACGATGTGGCGCGCGTGCGCTTCATTGAGTGCCGCCAGTACAGCGAGCGCCGTCGCCGCGGCCTCGTCGGGCGAAAGCCGGCCCTTGCGCCGCAGGCGTTGTTTGAGGCTCTCGCCATCCACGTATTCCATGGCGATGTAAGGGGAGGCGCCGGCCTTGCCGCGGTCGTACACGGCGACGATCGCGGGGTGATTGAGGCTGGCCGCGGCCTGCGCCTCGATACGGAAACGCTCGACGAACTCCGCATCGGCGGCCAGGCGCTCCTTGAGCACCTTGACGGCGACGAGCCGGCCGAGCGACTCGTCGCGGGCAAGGTACACGTCGGCCATGCCGCCACTGCCGAGGCGCGAGAGGATACGGTAGCGACCGTCGAGCGGCGAGGAAGCGAGGTCGGCGCTTTCGCCGCTGGTGTCGTGGCTCATCGAGGTGGTCCGTAGGGCCCAGTGGCATGCGACGTGTGGCGCGGCGTCGCTCAGCCCGCCTGTCGCTCGACCAGGATCTGCAACGCCTCGAGCTCGTCCTTCTCGAACCAGAACAGGTCGCAGATGCTGCAGTAGTCGATCTCCACAGCGTGCTCGTAGCTGAAATGCCGCCGCATCATCATCTTGGCGCACTTCGGGCAGGCGATGAGGCCCACCCCGGGGCGGCCGCGAGCCAGCAGCGCGGCGCGGCGCAGCTGGTCGCCGCCGGCGCCGAGAACCTCGGCGAGCCGCTGCTGGTCGGCGCTGAAGGCGACCTCCCGGCGCGCCAGGATCTTGCTCACCTCGGCGGGCGACGCAAGCCGGCCGCCGCACGACGTGCAGACGCTGACGCGCAGGCCCTCGTAGTCGGCTTGGCCCAGGCCGGCGCCGCAGCTCGGGCATGTCATCGCGCCACCAGCCGGCGACCGGGCAGGGGGCGCGACGAGCGTGGCGGCTGTCTGCCCCGGCACGGCGCCGGACGTCGCCACGCCAAGATGCCCTCCCGCGCCACCGGCCGCCGGCGCCGCCTTCCAGTGCTCGCGCTTGTCGAAGGTCTCGGCCGCCGTGTCGACCTGCTGGGCGAAGTCCTCCGGCGAGACATTGGCCAGAGCCAGCAGCACGTCCACGCGCTCGCCGATGGGCGGATGCGTGACGCGCCAGGTGCCGAGCAGCCACGGCATGCGCGCCTGTGTGTCGCGGATGCACAGCGGCGCGAGGCCCTCGGGAATGTAGCCGGCGCCGCCCGGGTGACGACTGATGATGCGCAGCGCCTCGGCGAGACTGAGCGGGTCGCGCGTGTACCGCGCCGCCGCGAGATCGGCTTGACGCTCGCGCTCGCGGCTCAGCGCCGAGTTCGTCACCGACGAGGCGAGCTGCAGCACCCACAGCCAGCCGCGCAGGGCGATGGCGACCAGCGCGAACGGCGCAGCCCGCGAGCCGCCCGTGGCAAGCGCCGCGTCCTCGAGCCTGTCGCCGAGCTCCGAGTAGATGCCGAACAACAGACACGACACGGTGACCGTGACGTAGTTACCCGACAGGATGTGAGCAAACTCGTGCGCGACCACGCTCTGCAGCTGCTGCCGGGAGAGCCGCGCCAGGGCGCCTTCGGTGACACCGATCACGCCGGCGTCGTGCAGGTCGCTGAAGGCGAAGGCGTTGAGGCCGAGGGTCTTGACGGTGAAGCACTCGATGCGTGGTCCGCCGGTGGCGATGCGCATCTCCTCGACGATGTTGGCGAGTCGCTGGTGATAGCGATCGCCGGCGTCGAGCGGCTCGCAGTGCATGGCGCGCAGCAGGCGTCCGCGCGCGCCGAGGCGCGAAGTGAACCAGTAAAGCAGCGAGCCGGCCAGCGCGACCGCGAGGATCAGGCCGATACCCTTGAGCGTGAAGACCCACGTGAAGGTGTCGACCACGGGGAAGCTCAGGAAGAGGCTGAACGTGACGATGAAGCACGCCACCCACACGGCCACGAACACCATGCCGACGAGCAGCGCGAACAGCAGCCAGACGCGCCAGCGCTTCTCCCGTTCGATGTCGAACAATGCGCGGCGCGTGTCTTTGTCAGTGCTCACGACGAAGGACTCCCCATCTTCACGTCCTTTTAACACTACGGTGGTGGTTTCAACTGTTGTACCAGTGGTAATATACCCGTTGCACGCTGGAGTCCCCCTCCACACATTCCTCCATCGTGCTGGTACCCCCCCAGGTACCGTTCCATGGCTCCTTTCACAAGCCCCTCTCCCCGAGGGGCTGCCCGGAAACGGGTGCAGGCGGCGGCGCGCAAGCGCCGCCGTTCTGCGTCCTAACGACCCTTGTCGGCGGGAAAGAGCCCACTGGCGCGCACGAAATTCTCGGTGAGCGTGCGACAGAACGCGGGATACGCGGGGAGATATCGCGCCGTGTCCGCGCGCAGCTGCTCGATCCAGTCCTTGCCTTGGTGACGCTGCTCCTTGGCCGCATCTCGTACCCAGTGTGGCGCCAGCGCGGCGTCCACCTCGGGGTGGAATTGCGTCGCCCACGCGTTGCCGCCGGCGCGGAACGCCTGCACGCCGTCTCCTTTCCGCGCGATGAGATGGGAGGTGGCCGGAACGCTGCACGAGTACTCGTGCCAGTCGAAGGCGACGAACGGTGAGGAGATACCGCGAAGCAGCGGATCATCGGCGACCTTCTCGATGCTCACCCAGCCCACCTCGGGGGTCTTGCGTTTGTACACGTCGCCACCGGCGGCAAGCGCGAGCAGCTGGGCGCCCAGACAAACGCCCCATACGGGGCCACCCTCGTGGACGATGCGCCGCATGAGCTTGATCTCTTCCGCCAGGAAGGGGTGCTCCCGCGTCTGCGTGACGTGCATGGCGCCGCCCAAGGCGATGATGCCGGAGGTCTCGTGCGGCCACTCGGGCAACGCGTCGCCCTCGTCGAGACGACGGACCTCGAACGGTACACCAAGATCGCGCAGGGCCGTCCCGATGCTGCCGGGCGGATCGTCGGGCTCGTGCTGCAGGATGACGAGGAGTTTGGGGTCCATGGTCGCTCCTTTCACTCACGACTGAGTATACCCGGGAGGCGGCGTCACCGAGCGGGACGGGAGAGGCGTGCCGCCAAGGCGCTGCGGCCGCTGACGGGGCCCCGGGAGGGCGCTGCGCTGCGCTCGGCGCGCAGAGCAGCGCCTCTTGAATGTGCGGCGATGCTACGTCGCCCCGCACGGCAGCCCGCCTGCGGCGGCTGCTCTCCCTCGACCCCGTCACCGGCCTCCGCGCCTGACCCGGGCGCCTTGCCCGAGCAGCGTGCCGTCTGCGAGACTAGGCCCATGAGCGGCTTCATCCCCACCCACGGCGGCGCCGACCCGCACACGGCGGCGCCCCTCGTCGAGATCGTCTCGGCCGGCAACGAAGTGCTCATCGGCGACGTCCTCGACACCAACACCAACTGGCTGTGCGTCAAGGTGACCGGCCTCGGCGGCCTCGTGCGGCGCACGGTCATGCTGCGCGACGACATCGCGGCGATCGCCGCCGAGATCCGCGGCGCTCTGGAGCGGCGCCCGGCGCTGGTCTTCACGGTCGGCGGCCTGGGGCCGACCAGCGACGATCGCACCCTCGAGGGCGTGGCGCTCGGCCTCGGGGTGGAGCTGCGGCTCCACCCCGAGGCCGAGCGCCGCGGCACGGAGAAGTACGCCGAGTTCCACGCCATGGGCTACGTACCGTTCGCAGAAATGACCGAGAGCCGCCGCAAGATGGCGCGGCTGCCGGCTGGGGCGGCGCCGATCATCAACCCCATCGGCGGAGCCCCGGCCGTCCTCTGCGAGCGCGACGGCACGGCGATCGTCTCGCTGCCCGGCGTGCCCGGCGAGCTCGAGGCGATCGTCGAGCAGTCACTGGACGGGCTCTTCGCGCGGATCTTCGGCAGCGCCCACTACGAGGAGCGCTCGCTGGTCGTGGAGCTGCAGGACGAATCGGCGATCGCCGAGGTCCTGCGGCAGGCGGAGGTCGACTTCCCGCGTATCTATGTGAAGTCGCGCGCCAAGGTCCTGGGCAGCACGCGGGTGATCCACGTGACCCTGTCGGCGCGTGGGGACGACGAGGCCGCGGTCGAGGCTCTCCTGGCGCCGGCGGCGGAGCGGCTGCTGGCGCAGATCGCCGCTGCCGGCTTCGGCGTACGCCCCGCCGAATGAAGGCCACTCGGCCGGCGCGCGCGCTCGCGTTCTTGGTCGACGCGCTGGACCGCTACTGGGGCCTGCTCGGCGTCATCGTGATCGTCGTGCTCGAGGCCGTCGTGTTTGCGCCGCGAGGAATGACGGCGGCGATGATCGCGGGCGGCATCGTCGGCGCGGGACTGCTGATCGGCTGGCTGTGGGGCAGGTCACCCTGACAATGGGCCCGGCCGGCGCCTCGGACGCGGGGTCAGCCCAGATGATCCTCGATGAAGTGCGTGTTCACGTCGCCGGCGATGAACAGCGGGTGCTCGAGGACGAGACGGTGGAACGGGATCACCGTCTTCACACCGTCGACGAGGAACTGCTCCAGGGCCCAGCGCGAGCGCGCGAGGCACTCCTCGCGGTCGCGCGCCCAGACGATGAGCTTGCCCAGCAGGCTGTCGTAGAACGGCGGCACCACGTAGCCCTGGTACACGTGGCTGTCGAAACGCACCCACGGCCCACCCGGCGGCACCCATTGAGTAACGAGGCCCGGAGAGGGCATGAAGTTCTCCGCCGGGTCCTCGGCGTTGATGCGGAACTCGATGGCGTGGCCCTGCACGCGGACCTCTTCCTGGTTGATCGGCAGCCCTTCGCCGGCGGCGATACGGATGCCGGTCTTCACGATATCGATGCCGGTGACCATCTCTGTGACGCAGTGCTCGACCTGCACGCGCGTGTTCATCTCCATGAAGTAGAAGCTGCCGTCGCTGTCGAGCAAGAACTCGACGGTGCCGGCGCCCTCGTAGTGGGCGGCCACGGCGGCAGCCACGGCGGCTGCGCCCATCTGCCGCCTCAGCTCCGGGGTGACGGCCGGAGACGGCGCTTCCTCGATGAGCTTCTGGTGGCGCCGTTGGATGCTGCAGTCGCGCTCGCCGAGGTGGATGCCGTGGCCCTTGCCATCGGCGAGCACCTGGATCTCGATGTGGCGCGGCGCACCGATGTACTTCTCGACGTACACGGCGCCGTTGCCGAACGCCGCCTCTGCCTCACCTTGGGCCTGACGGACCGCGGCTGCCAGCTCGGAGGCGTCCTTGACGATGCGGATGCCCTTGCCGCCGCCGCCGGCCGACGCCTTGACCATCAGCGGCAGGCCGATGCGGCGAGCGACGGCCTCGGCCGCCGCGACGTCCTCGACGATGCCCTCGGAGCCCGGGGTGACGGGCACTCCGGCGGCGGTCATCGTCGTGCGCGCCGCCGCCTTGTCGCCCATGAGATCGATCGACTCAGGGCTGGGGCCGATGAACTTGATGCTGTGCTCCCGGCACAGCGCGCTGAACACGGCGCGCTCGGCGAGGAACCCGTAGCCCGGGTGGATGGCCTCGGCGCCCGTCTGCAGGGCCGCCTGGATGAGAGCCGCCATCACGAGGTAGCTTTGCGCCGCCGGCGGCGGGCCGATGCAGACGGCTTCGTCGGCGAAGCGCACGTGCAGGCAGTCCGCGTCGGCCTCGGAGTAGACCGCGACGGTCGCCACGCCCAGCTCCTTGCAGGCGCGGATGACGCGGATCGCGATCTCGCCGCGGTTGGCGATGAGGACCTTGCTGAACATGCCCGCTCCTTGCCGACGGTCGCAGGAGTATAGCAAGAGGGCGGACGGACGACCGCGCCGGCCGCCGGAGGGCGAAAGTGTTGCCTGCAGCTGAAACGCTTTCGCCCTCCGGCGTCTCAACCATGCCCCCGCCCTGCCGATACCCGTTGAGAGACCGGAAAGGACTACTCACCGGGCTTCGGCCCGGCATCTCATCCTCTCTCTCAGCCGGGCCGGTCTCCTTCGTTAGATACACGGACAGCCCGCATCCGCGTGAAGGCCCCCGCCGGCCCGGCGTTTTACTCCTTCAGCACCCGCGTTACGCCCCTCGCCTCAACGTCCACCTCGCCGCGACCCACCCATGCGCTAGAATAGCCATGCGACCACGCGGGAGGTCACTATGCCGAGCGCTGCCAAGAACGTCCTGGCGATCATCGATGACGACACCGATCTGCGCGACCAGCTCGCGCGTCACTTCGCCGGCTCGTACACGGTCGTGGTCAACCTCGGCGACCCGGGCACGCTCAGGGTCCTCCGCGAGCGACCGCCGACCGCCATCATCCTCGATCTCGACCTCAGTACGTTCGACGCCTTCGAGCTCCTACGACTGGTGAGCACCGACGCCGAACTGCGCGGCGTCCCCATCCTCGCACTCAGCTCGAACGGCGATTTCGACACCTTCGAGAGGGCGCACCGCATGGGCGCTTCGGAGTTCGTCAGCAAGCCCTTCTCGCCCGACGAGCTCGGCGCCAAGGTCGACAACCTGGTGAGCGGGCGCAAGCAGCGCTCCGCGGGGCGCCTCAAGCTGGGGGCGCTTCTCGTGGCCAGCGGCCTCGTGACGCAGGTGCAGCTCGATGGCGCCCTCAAGCGCCAGCACAGCGACGGAGGCCGCCTGGGCGAAGTCTTGGTCAACGAGGACCTCGTGACCGAGCAGGACATCGTCAGAGCGGTCGCCGGTCAGATGCGCATCGGCGTGGTCGATCTCTCCCAGACGGCGCCGCAGGCCAACGCCATCGGTCTCTTGTCGCGCGATTTCATCATCCGCCACCGTCTCATGCCGCTCAGCCTCGACGACAACGGCAGCCTCGTCCTGGCGATGACCAACCCGCTCGATGTGATCACCGTCGACGAGGTCGGTATGCGCACCAAGAAGCGCATCGTCCCCGTCATCTGCACCGAGTCCGGCTTTGACGAGGCGATCTCCATCTACTTCAGCTCGCGCGGTAAGCTCAAGGACGCCCGCGATGGCGGCGACAACGACGACGAACCCGTCGCCACGGCCGCCGCCGACATCGACGCGAGCATCGTCGAGATCGTCGACAGTCTGCTCACAGACGCGGCCAGTATGGGCGCCTCCGACATCCATCTGGAGCCGCGAGAGGATTCCCTGCACGTGCGCTGCCGTATCGACGGCGTGCTGCACGACCTGCGCGAGTTCCCCAGGGAACTGCAGGCCGGCATCCTCAGCCGTCTCAAGATCATGGGCAATCTCAACATCGCCGAACGACGCCTGCCGCAGGACGGACGCACCACGTTCGAGCTCTCCAGCGGCGAGGCCGTCGACCTGCGCCTCGCCTCCATCCCCAGCCTCTACGGCGAGAACATCACCATCCGCATCCTCGAAGTCGCGCCCCTGCCCCCCACGCTGGCCTCACTGGGGCTGGTCGGCGACAACCTGACGCGTTTCGAGACCGTGCTCAAGGCCCCCGAGGGCGGTATCGTCATCGTCGGCCCGACGGGCTCGGGCAAGTCCACGACGCTCTACACCACGCTCGAGCTCATCAGGACCCCCGAACGCAAGGTGTACACCGTCGAAGACCCCATCGAGCGCAAGATCACCGGCATCATCCAGACGGAGGTCAAGCCCACTATCGGACTCACGTTCGCGCAGGCGCTGCGCTCGCTGGTGCGCGCCGACCCGGATGTGATCATGGTCGGCGAGATCCGCGACCTTGAGACCGCCAAGATGGCGGCCGACTCCGCCGTCACCGGTCATCAGGTGTTCAGCACGCTGCACACCAACGACGCCTCGTCGGCGGTCAAACGTCTCGTCGAGATGGGCGTGCCGCGCTATCTGGTGGCCGCTGCCTGGCGCTGCTTCGTCGCGCAGCGGCTCGTACGACGCCTCTGCCCCCACTGCCGCCAAACCGAGGACCTCAGCGACGTGCGCTGGGAGGAGCTCGGCCTGGGGGCGGCGCCCAAGAAGCGTATGCGCCTGTACAAGCCCGTAGGCTGCGCGAAGTGCTTCGGCACTGGCTACCGCGGCCGCGTCGGCCTGTACGAGGTGCTGGTCGTCGACGACGATCTGCGCGACCTCATCGCCACGGGCGGCACTGTTCTGGAGATCCAGCGTGCCGCGCGCGCCAAGGGCGTCAGTTCGCTGCGCGACGACGGCGTGCGCAAGGTGCTCGACGGAAGCACGAGCTACCTCGAGCTGCTGCGCGTCACGGTGTAGACGACTGTTCTATCCCGACATCTCGGTCGCCTCCCGATAGACCTGGCAGGAGACCGAGTTGGTCTGAGGAGAGGATCCACGCAGACGGTTTCACCTTTGACCGGCGGTACGAAGCGGGGGCTCGTATCGCCGGTCGTTCTTCGTACGCACCCGAGCTCGAGGCTTCGCTCCGGGAGCCGGCCTCAGTTGGGCCGGTTGTCGATCACCCGTTTCGCCTTGCCCTCGGTGCGCTCGAGCTTGCCCGGCTCGACCAGCCTGACCTTGGGGCGCACGAGCAGGGCTGAGCGCAGCCGCTCGCCGACCTGCTTCTCGAAGGCACGCAGGTCGTCCATCCAGCCGTTGAAGAGCGCCTCGGTGACCTCGACCTGCACCTCAAACGTGTCCAACGAACCCTTGCGTTCGAGCACGATCTGATAATAGGGCTCCACGCCCTCGATCTCGAAAAGCACCTTCTCGATGGCCGACGGGAAGATGTTGACGCCGCTGATGATGAACATGTCGTCGGTTCGACCCACGATCTTGCCCATGCGCACCAGCGTGCGCCCACAGGCGCAGGGCGCGTGCGTCAGCGTGGTGAGATCGCGGGTGCGGTAGCGCAACACCGGCGAGCACTCCCGGGTGACCGAGCTGAACACCAGCTCTCCCACGTCACCATCGGCGACCGGCGCGCCGCTCGCCGGGTCCAGGCATTCGACGACGAAGTGGTCCTCGGCGATGTGCATGCCGTCGCGGCAGTCGCACTCGCCGGAGACGCCCGGGCCCAGCACCTCGGTAAGGCCGTAGTTGTCGGTGGCAGTGATGGGCAAGCGAGCTTCGATCTGCGCCCGCAACTGCTCACTACAGGCCTCGGCGCCGAACAGCCCGAGGCGCAGCTTGAGGTCCTCGGGCGGGATGCCCTGCTTCTGGATGACCTCGCCGAGATAGAGCACATACGACGGCGTGGCGATGAGCACGGTGGTGCCGAAGTCCTGCATGAACTGGAGCTGGCGGGCCGTGTTGCCGGCGCTGACGGGGAGCACGGCGGCGCCGGCGCGCTGCAGGCCGTAGTGCAGCCCGAACCCGCCGGTGAACATCCCGTAGCCAAAGGCCACCTGAGCAACATCGTCCTGCCGCACTCCAGCGGCCACGGCGACGCGGCAGACAAGCTCGGCCCAGGTGTCGAGATCGGTCTTGGTGAAGCCGCATACTACGGGCCTGCCCGTGGTGCCCGAAGAGGAGTGGATCTCGACGACCTCGTCCATTGGCACCGCGAACAACCCGCACGGGTAGTTGTCGCGGAAATCGGTCTTCTCGGTGAACGGCAGGGCGCGCAGGTCGTCGAGGCTTACGAGGTCGCCGGGGGCGAAGCCGACGCTGCCCAGCTTCGCGCGGTAGTGGGGGACACGCTCGTAGAGCCGCGCGACCATGCCCTGCAGACGCTTCAGCTGCAGCGCCTGCAGATCCTCGCGGTCGATCGACTCGTACTGCTCGTCCCAGATGGCCATCGTGCCGTCCTCCTGCCTGCCGCATGCCGCGGGCAATCATACCGGGCACGCTGGATCCGTGCGAGGCGCCGCGACATGCGTGACCATACCCTAGGGGGGTATAATTGGGATATGAGCGACAAGACGTCCACGGTAGAACTGCCCATCACAGGCATGACCTGTGCCAGTTGCGTGGCGCGCAACGAGAAGGCGCTGCGCAAGGTCGCGGGCGTGAACGAAGCTTCCGTGAACTTCGCCACCGAGAAAGCGACGATCGCCTTCGACCCCGACGTGGTTTCAGCCGACGAGCTGGTGCACGCCGTGGAGGCCGCCGGCTACGGCGTCGTGACCGCGCAGGAGACGTTGCCGATCCTCGGCATGACCTGCGCGAGCTGCGTCAGCCGCGTGGAGCGCGCCCTGCGCAAGCCGCCCGGCGTGCTCAAGGCCGACGTGAACCTGGCCACCGAGAAGGCGACGGTCACGTACGTCCCCGGGCAGGCGAGCCGCGCCGATCTGGTGGCCGCGGTGAAGGCGGCCGGCTACGACGTGATCGAAGCGCCGGCGGCGAGCGCGGCGGAGAACGCCGTGGACGCCGGCGAGGCGGCGCGCGCCGCGGCGTACCGCGCCCTCAAGCTCAAGGTCATCGTCGGCTTTGCGCTGAGCATCGTGATCTTCGCCGGCACGATGCAGCCGGACTGGTTCCCCTTCCTCCCCGCATGGTTACACAACGGCTACGTGCTCTGGGCGCTGGCCACGCCCGTACAGTTCTGGGTCGGGGGCCAGTTCTACACCACCGCCTGGGCGGCGCTGCGCCACGGCACCACGACGATGAACACGCTGATCGCCATGGGCTCCTCCGCAGCCTACTTCTACAGCGTCCTCGGCGTGCTCTTCCCCAGCTTCTTCGAGCACCAGGGCCTGAGCATGCCGATGTACTTCGACTCGGCCGCCCTCATCATCACGCTGATCCTGTTCGGGCGCCTGCTCGAGGCTCGCGCCAAAGGGCAGACCGGCGCCGCCATCAAGGCGCTCATCGGCCTGCAGCCGAAGACGGCGCGGGTGCAGCGCGGCAGCGCTGAGGTCGACGTGCCCGTGGCGGACGTCGTGGCCGGCGACCTCGTGGTCGTGCGCCCCGGCGAGAAGGTGCCGGTCGACGGCGTGGTCGTGAGCGGCTCCTCCGCGGTCGATGAGGCGATGCTCACCGGCGAGCCCATGCCGCTGCTCAAGAGCGTCGGCGCCGAGGTGATCGGCGCCACCATGAACACCACCGGCTCGTTC
>JAPLCL010000280.1 GCA_026392265.1 Actinomycetota bacterium | reverse complement strand
AGGCCGCGGCCAGCGCGCGCTCGGCGTCATCCTCGAACAGGGCCGGGTCGACGACGCGAGACCCGGCCGCCGCGTCTTTGGCGGCCAGCGCGGCGCAGCGGTTGTAGGCGGTCGCGGCGTCTTCGAAGAAGTCGCGGCCGGCGAGGGCGGTGAAGGTGCGCGCCCGTGCCGCCAGAGCCGGCACGTCGCCGGCCGGGGCGGCCAGCGCCGCCTCGACGCTGGAGAACGGCAGCCCCTCGTCGAGCAGCAGCACCTGGAGGCGTTCGCGCACGAACGCCGCCGTCTCGGCGACGATGACGGCGCGCCGCTCGTCGTCCAGGCCCTCGGCGCTCTGGATCTCGAACTGATCGACGGCCGAAGCCAGCAGACCGGCGACCGGGAAGCGCAGGCTGTACTCGAGGGCGATACGTACGATGCCCATGGCCGCGCGCCGCAGGCCGTACGGATCGCGCGAGCCCGACGGCTTCTGGCCGGCGACCCACGCGCCGACGATGTTGTCGGCCTTGTCGGCGACGGCGAGCAGCGCGCCGCTCAGCGTAGTCGGCAGCGGGGCGCTGGCCGCCAGCGGGCGGTAGTGCTCGCCCACGGCGGTGGCGATCGCGTCGCCCAGCCCTCCGGACTCCGCGTAGATACCGCCCATCACGCCTTGCAGCGTGGGGAACTCGATGACCACCTGGCTCACGAGGTCGGCCTTGGCCAGCCGTGCTGCCATGCGCAGCGTCTCGGCGAGCGGCGCCGACGAGCCGTTGCCGCCGCTGTGGGCGCCGGCGGCGCCGGGCCCGGCGGCCAGACCGGCCACCAGCCCCTGCAGGCGTTGCGCCTTGTCGGCCAAGGAGCCGAGCTTCTCGTGGAACACCACGTCGCCGAGGCGGTCGGCCATGGTGTCGAGGCCCTCGGCGATGTCGCGGTCGTAGGCGAACTCGGCGTCGTCCAGCCGGCCTCCGAGCACGCGCTCGTTGCCGTGCGTGACGAGGTCGGCGGCGTCGGGGTCGGCGTTGCTGACGTAGAGGAAGGCCGGCAACAGCCGTCCGTCACCGTCCAGCACGGGGAAGTAGCGCTGGTGGCTCTGCATCGCCGTGATGAGCACGGGAGCCGGCAGGCGCAGGTGATTCGCGGCGATGGCGCCGCAGGCCACGCTCGGCCACTCGGCGAGGTACATCGCCTCGGCCAGCACGTCGCCCGGGTCGGACCACTCCCCACCGAGCTCGGCGGCGTGCGCGTCGAGCCCTTCGACGATCAACCGGCGGCGCTCGTGCTGCGAGACGATCACCTTCTGCTCCGCGAGATGCTTTTCGTAGTGCTCGGCCGTGTCGATGATGATCGGCGCGCCGAGCACACGGTGGCCCTGCGTCACGTCGCCGGACGAGAGGCCGTAGAAGGTCGCCTCCACCATCTGCCCGCCGAGCAGGCAGGCAAGCCAGCGGATCGGGCGGGAGAAACGCAGGTAGTCGGCCTCGCCGGCGGGACGGCTGCCCCAGCGCATCCCGCGCGGGATCTGCAAGCCCGTGATCAGCGCGGGGATGAGGCCCGGCAACACGTCGGCCGCGTCGCGACGCTCTGCCTCGACGCGCACGACGGCGAACTCCGTGCCGTCGACCGTCTCGCGGCGCACGTCCTCGGGCTGGGCGCCGCGCGAGCGCGCGAACCCCAGCCCGGCCTTGGTGAGGCCGCCGTCGGCGTCGTAGGCGATCGCGGCCTTGGGGCCGCGGTAGTCGTCGGTCTTGGCGGTCTGGCGCCCGGGCACGCCGTCGACGAGCACGGCGATGCGCCGCGGGGATACCAGCACCCTGAGGTCGGGGGCACCGCTTTCGAGCAGGCGCTCGGCCTCGAGGAGCTTGTGCACGAGCCCCGGCGCCGCGGCGGTATCCTCGAGCTGGCGGACGACCGACTCGCAGACTCTGTACGGCAGCTCTTCGCAGCCGATCTCGATCAGGAGGGTGGTCATGCGCCGGCCTCCGCCGCCGGAGCGGCTGCGCCGCCGGCGGCCTCGCGGCCGTCGCCGAACACCTCGAGGTAAAGACCGGCGACCTGGCGCGCGAGATCGCGCACGCGCCCGATGTGCATCGTGCGATCGGTGACACTGATCGCGCCCCGGGCATCGAGCATGTTGAAGGCATGGCTGCACTTGAGCACCTGATCGTAGGCCGGCACGGGCAGACGCGCGTCGAGACAGCGCCCGGCCTCGCTCTCGTGCTCGCGGAAGTGGCGGTACAGCATGTCCGTGTCGGCGACCTCGAAGCTGTAGCGACTGAACTCGCGCTCGTTCTCCTGGTAGACGTCGCCGTAGGTGACGGTCACCGTCTCGCCGGCTTCGTCCCACTGCGACCACACCAGGTCGTACACGCTGTCCACGCCCTGCAGGTACATGGCCAGGCGCTCCAGACCGTAGGTGAGCTCGACGGTGATGGGGTCAAGGTCGAAGCCGCCCAGCTGCTGGAAGTACGTGAACTGGGTGGCCTCCATACCGTCGATCCAGACCTCCCAGCCCTGCCCCCAGGCGCCCAGGGTGGGGCCCTCCCAGTTGTCCTCGACGAAGCGCACGTCGTGCTCGGCCAGGTCGATGCCCAGCGCCACGAGCGACTGCAGGTACACGTCCTGGATGTCGGGCGGCGACGGCTTGATGACGACCTGGTACTGGTAGTAGTGACCCAGGCGATACGGGTTGTCGCCGTAGCGTCCGTCGGTGGGGCGCATGGACGGTTCGACGTAGGCGGCGCGCCACGGGCGCGCGTCGAGGCAGCGCAAGAAGGTCGCGGGGTTGAACGTGCCGGCCCCGACCTCGGTGTGATACGGCTGCATGACGACGCAGCCCTGCTGTTCCCAATAGGCCTGCAGCCGGCCGATGATCTGCTGGAAAGTGGGGAGGGACCTCCGGGCGTCCCCGCCGCTTCCGTGATGCTTCACTGTTCCTCCGCGTCCGGGGCGCAGATTCTAGCAGGGCCACCGGCGACGGGCCAACGGCGGCGCGGCGGCGGCGGTAGCCGTCATGGACGATCGTTCTATCGCGGCTGTTGTCAGGCGCGGTTACAGTAGGGGTGACGGATGATGCACAGGCATCATCCGTGTGGGGCGGCGCGACGGCGACGCGAACATCCGCTCACGGATGTGACGGCGACGCGAGCGCCGCGCCCGCTTCTTGCGGGGCCTGCCGCGAACCAGGCTCAGCCCGCGGCGCGCGCGAAGCGCACGGCGCGCAGGCGCGTCCCCGTGTGGTAGCTGTACAGGTCATGGACGTCGCGCAGCGCCTCGGCGACGGCCGCCGTGGGCACTGCCGCGCGGAGCTCGGCCAGCGGCCGTCCCACGGCCTCGCGCAGCGCCTCGATCGCTGCGGGAGTGATGGGCACGGCGTCCTCCAGGCACGTCTCGCAGACGAGGCCACCACGCGCCGCCGAGAACCCCAAAGCGCGCTCGCCGCCGCCACACCCGGCGCACTGGTCGAGCACCGGCATGTAACCGGCCTCGTACAGGAGCTTGAGCACCGCGCCCAGCACCAGCGGTGCCTCCAGGGCCGGCCCGTTGAAGCCGTTGTCAAGCTCCCTGAGCGTGTTGCGCAGGAGCGCGAACACACGCTCCTCGGGCTCGTGCTCGGGCGTCAGGCCCGCGACGGCCTCGCAGACCACCGCCGCCGCCGTGAGAGCCTCGCGATCGTCACGGAGCCTGAGGAACACGTCCACGAGCTGGGCCTGCGTCACGGTGAAGAGGGTGCGGCCCTGATAGAGCATGAGGTCGCAGACGTTGTAGGGCTCCAGGCGGCCGCCCCACCGGGACGTGGTCTTGCGCACGCCCTTGACCACCGCGTCGACGCGTCCCAGTTCGCGGGTGAACAGACGCAGCATGCGGTCGGCCTCACCCAGCGGGCGCGAGTTGAGGACGATCGCGCGCGCCTTCTCGTTGCGCACCGTCAGCCCCCGGCGTGGCGCGTCGAAAGGCGGGCAAAGACGACGCGCGGAGTGCCGGCCAGATCCGCGCGCTCCTGCGCCGGTCTGAAGGCGCCGGCCGCCGCGCACAGCGCCCGCACGGCGGCGGCCTGCCCCGCTCCGACCTCGACGGCCAGCACGCCGCCCGGGCGCAGGCGGCCGGCCGAACCGGGGATCAGCCGGCGGTAGACGTCGAGCCCATCGTCCCCGCCGTGGAGCGCCAGGCGCGGCTCGTAGTCGCGCACGTTCGCCTCGAGGGCGCGGTACTCGGCCTCGGGGATGTACGGCGGGTTGGACACGATGAGGTCGAAGCGCTCCCGGGAGGGCAGATCGTCGAGCAGGTCGCCGTGGCGGATGTCTACGCGGCCGCCGAGGCCGAGGCGCGCCGCGTTGCGGCGCGCCACCTCCACGGCGGCCTCACTCACGTCCGTGGCCACCAGACGCACGTACGGGTTCTCGGCGGCCAGGGCCAGCGCGATGCAGCCGGAGCCGGTGCCCACATCGAGCGCCAGGGGCTCGTAGGAGCCGGAGGCAGCCGCGCCAGGTCCCGGCAGCGCGGCCAGTACCTCGAGCGCCACGTCCACCAGCGTCTCGGTCTCTGGCCGCGGGATCAGCACCGCGGGCGTGACCTCGAGCTCGATGGACCGAAAGGCGCGGTGCCCGCGGATGTAGGCGACCGGCTCGCGGGCCTGGCGCCGCACGAGGTAGCCGTCGAAGCGCCGCTCCTCGACGGGCGTGAGCACACGTTCGGGCGCGCGGAACAGCTCGGTACGGTCCACGCCCCGCGCGTTGGCCAGCAGCAGCTCGGCGTCGCGACGCGGCGAGCGCGAGCCGCTGGCACGCAGCCACTCCGTGGCCGCACGGAGCGCGTCGCTCACGCTCGCCGCCACACTCACTCCCCGCCGGCCGCCGCCAGCTGCTTGCGCCGGTCCTCGGAGGCCAGGGCTTCCGTGAACTCGTCGAGCTCTCCCTCCATCACCTCGGCGATGCGATGGCTGGTGAGCCCGATGCGGTGGTCGCTCACGCGGTTCTGCTGAAAGTTGTACGTGCGGACCTTCTGGGCACGGTCGCCGCTGCCGACCATGGTGCGGCGCGCGGCGCCGCGCTCCTCGTCCTGCTTCGCCTGCTCGAGCTCGAAGAGGCGCGCCCTCAGGATGCGCAAGGCGCGCTCCTTGTTCTGCAGCTGGCTCTTCTCGTCCTGGCAGCTCACGGTGACTCCGGTGGGCACGTGCGTGAGCCGCACCGCGGAGTCGGTGGTGTTGACGCTTTGACCGCCGGGCCCACGGGCGCGGAAGATGTCGACGCGCAGGTCGTTGGGGCCGATCTCGATCTCGATGTCCTCGGCCTCAGGCAGCACGGCCACCGTGGCGGTGGAGGTGTGGATGCGCCCCGCGGCCTCGGTGGCCGGCACGCGCTGTACGCGGTGCACCCCGCTCTCGTACTTGAGCGCCGAGAAGGCGCCCTGGCCTTTGACCTCGAGCGTGACTTCCTTGTAGCCGCCGTTATCGTTCTCGTTGGCGCTCAGGATCTCTACCTCGAAGCCCTTCGCCTGCGCGTACCGCGTGTACATACGCGCCAGATCGCCGGCGAACAGCGACGCCTCGTCGCCGCCGGTGCCGGCGCGGATCTCGATGATCACGTCCTTGGCGTCGTTGGGGTCGCGGGTGAGCATGCGCACGCGGATCTCTTCGCTGAGCTCCTCGAGCCGGCGGCGGCCCTCGCCGAGCTCCTCCTGAGCGAAGTCGCGCATCTCGGCGTCGGAGGAGTCGTCGCCGAGGAGGCCCTCGGCGTCGGCCACGGTGCGCTCCGCCGCGCGGAAGCGGCGCGCCAGATCGTAGACCTGCTGCAGCTCGGCGTGCTTACGGGCGATGTCGGCGTAGCGCGAACGGTCGCCGAGCACCTCGGGGTCGGCGAGCTGCGCGTTGAGCTCCTCGTAGGAGCGCTCGATCTCGTCGATGAGGTTATCGATGGCGGCCATGCGAAGAGCTTACGCCATGACCTCCACGCCCTTCACCGGGGGGCGGTCCTGGGGCTCGAGCTCGATGATCTTCTCGAGCGCGGCGATGGCCACCTCCACCTGAGCGCTGTCTGGCTGCTTGGTGGTCATCCACTGCAACGCCAGGCCGGGAGACATGATGGCCCGCACGATGAAGTTGTCCTCGTGGCGGCCGGCGAACTTGATGATCTCGTAGCTGACCCCGGCGATGAGGGGGATGAGAATGACGCGGCTGAGGATGAGCAAGTACCACACCGGCCGGCCCACGAGGGCGAACACGAAGATCGCCACCACCATCACGATGAGCAGGAACGACGTGCCGCAGCGCAGGTGCAGCGTGCCGTAGTGCTCGACGTTCTCGACGGTGAGCTCGTCGCCGTGCTCGAGGGCGTGGATGCTCATGTGCTCGGCGCCGTGGTATTCGAAGACCCGGCGCAGATCCTTGATCCGGGTGATGATGGCGAGATACAGGAGGAAGATGGCCACGCGCACACAGCCCTCGACCGCCCAGAACATGTACCCGGACCCGATCCAGCCCTTGAGGAGCCCGGTGAGGAACAGCGGCGCCACGAAAAAGAGGCCGATGGCGAAGGCGAAGGCGACGATGAGCGTGACGCCGATCTCCTTGCGGCTGAGCTGCTGCTCCTCTTCGCCGATTGACTCGTTGGCCGACATCGTGAGGGCGCGTACCCCGATCACCAGCGACTCGACGAGCGCCACGACGCCGCGCACGACCGGCGTCTTGAGGCTCGGATGAAGCTGCATCCAGCTGACCAGGGGAAAATCGTGCACGCCGATGGTGTCGTCGGGGCGGCGCACGGCCAGCGACCAGTGGCCCACGCCGCGCATCATGACGCCCTCGATGACGGCCTGGCCGCCGACCTGGGCGCGGCGCGCCCACAGGGCGGCCAGCGTCACGACTGCGAGCGCGTTGCGGGTGAGGCGTGTGATCATGGCGGAGGCGGGGGCGTGAGCCGCGCGAGAGGCGCTCACGCGCGCCCGGCGGCCGGCCCGTCGACGTCGTCGGGCTTGTACGGCTTGCCGCAGGTCATCTTGCCCTCCGGGCAGGTGCCGTAGAGGCAACCGGGGCCGCTGCCCTCGAACAGGTTGGGCGCCAGCTCTTTGACCATGCCGCGCATCTCCCAGGCGAGTGCCCTGATCTCCCACTGGGCGCGGTTGCAGCAGCGCACCTGGAAGAAATGGCGCAGCTCGCGGGCGTTCATGGTGACAACGATCTTGGTCTCGGCGGCGTTGGGCAGCACGAAGCGCGCGTCTTCCTGCACGCTCTCGCGCGTGCGTCCCTCGGCGAGGCCCAGCTCGACCAGCCTGTCGTAGGCCACGCGGGCTCGCTCCATGGCCTCGAGAAACACCGTCTGAGCCTCGGCGTTGGCGGCCACGGAGGGCGGGACGATGAAACTGTCGCCCGCCCCGAAGTTGACGTACCGCTGTGACTGCTGGTTGTAACTGGCCACGCGATGACGCACCAGCTGGTGCGTGAGCGCCCGCGAGACCCCGTCCACGGCGAAGCTGAAGGAGGCATGCTCGAGGGCCGAGTGGTGACCGGAGCGCACGAGGATGCGCACGAGCCTGGCGACGTCGTCAGCGCCCATCTCGTGCTTAAGATCGGCGGCAGATACGGGCGCATAGCAGAGCCGACCCGCGATCGCGACGGCGCGGTCGGGGTCGGGCGTGTGCTGGAGGAGTGTGACGCGGAGCTCGGCGCTCACCGCAGGGCTCCCGTCAGGCCTTGGGGGCTTCAGCCTCGACAGGTGCGGCCTTAGTTGCTGTGGCCTTGACGGGTGCGGCCTTGACGGGTGCGGCCGTGGCGACCTCAGCCTTGGCGGCCTCGGACTTCTTGTCGAAGCGGCGGTTGAAGCGCTCGACGCGCCCCCCGGAGTCGACCAGCTTCTGCTTGCCCGTATAGAACGGGTGGCACTGCGAGCACAGTTCGACGTGCAGATCCGACTTGGTGCTGCGCGTCGTGAACGTGTTGCCGCAGGAGCAGTGCACGGTCGCTTCTACGTAGTTCGGGTGGATGTCTTTCTTCATGGCAACGGATCCCTTCTGGGAGCAAACCCGGATTACTCGCGGACGGCCCACACGGGCCGAAGCGGCATGATAGCACGGAACGCCGTCTCACCTGAAATCGCTCCCGGCGTCAAACGCAGGCCGGCGACGCACGCCGGCCCGGCCGCTACCGGGAGTTCTTCTGCAGCGCGCTGAGGAACTCGGCGTTGCTCTTCGTCTCGCGCACCTTCTTGATGAGCAGCTCGATGGCAGCCGCGGGGTCGAGGCTGTGGAGCACGCCGCGGAGCTTCCACACGGCGGCCGCCTCGGCGGGCTCCATGAGGAGTTCCTCCTTGCGCGTCCCCGTTGCATCGATGTCGATGGCCGGGAAGATGCGCTTGTCGGCGAGGCGCCGATCGAGACGGATCTCCATGTTGCCGGTGCCCTTGAACTCCTCGAAGATGACCTCGTCCATGCGCGAGCCGGTGTCGACCAGGGCCGTGGCGAGGATGGTGAGCGA
>JAPLCL010000154.1 GCA_026392265.1 Actinomycetota bacterium | reverse complement strand
GTGTGCTTGGCGAAGAACGTCTTGGCGAACGCGGTGAGATCCTGGATGGGTCGGTTCGTCGCGTCCGCCCACCAGGAGGTGAACTCGAACGAGCTCGAGGTCTTGCGCACCCGCTTCGAGCCCGCCCTCTCGCTCACGTGCTGGCGGCGGGTCGTGTTGGAGTAGTACTTGGTGAGCGTGCCGTTGCTGACCACGAAGAGCTGCACGTAGTCGAACAGGCCGGAGCCTGCCCAGAAGCTGTCGCGCTGGTAGCGGTCGATCTGGTTGAACGCTTCGCGGATGTCCACTCCGCGGCGCTTGAGCTCGATGTGCACCATCGGCAGCCCATTCACCAGCACCGTCACGTCGTAGCGGTTCGACCGCGCCGCGCCGCCTTCGTCCTGGGCGACCTCATACGGGTTGATGACCTGAAGACGGTTGTTGTGGACGTTCGTCTTGTCGACGAGCGCGACGTTCTTGGTGGAGCCGTCGTCGCGCTTCAGGATCTGGACGTGGTCCTCCTGGATGCGCACCGTCTTCTCGACGGCGCCTTCGTTGGCACCCGCGATCTTCTTCGAGAAGAACCACTCCCATTCGGCATCGCTGAACGTGATCTCGTTGAGCGCCTCGAGCTGTGCGCGGAGGTTCGCGATGAGCTCGGCCTCGCTCGTGAGCGGCAGGTACTCGTAGGCCTGAGACTGGAGGACGCTGATGAACCCCCGCTCCAGAGCGGCCTCAGACTGATACGCCGCCTCCTCCGCGGACTCCGAGACGTACTCGGCTACGACCGTGCTCTCCGCGCTCACGACGATCGGGTCGTAGTGCACTCTCCCGCTCAGAGCGCTCATGCTCTGCCACCTCGCGAGTACTTGGATACCTTGTAGGCCTCCACGGCCGCGCGGCTTGATCGGTAGCGGCCGTCGGTGCCGATGATGGCCTCGAGCCGCCCGCGTCCCGCCGCCTGCTTGAGCGCCGCGAGACTGAACTCCTCGTTTGCAAGCGATTCGAGCGGTACGTACTTCGCAGGTCCGGCGATGTTGGGGATGAGCCGGTGCAGGTTGTCGATGACCGAGCGCGCGATCAGCTCCGCGAGCGGGCCGAGGTCGCCGTGATCCGCGCGGTCGAGCGCGGCGAGGTAGCGCCGTCGCTGCCCCTTGAAGACCACGGTCGGCGGCCAGCCGAGCCGGGTCAGGATGAGGTTGAGCAGCAAGCGTCCCGTGCGGCCGTTGCCGTCGATGAATGGGTGCAGCCGTTCGAAATCGACATGGATACGCGCGAGTATCTCCGGAACATCGGCGACGCCGAGAGTACCGTCGGCGAACGTGGCGCCTAACCGGTTCGCCTGATCGACCCAAGAAGTGACGCCCGCCGGGACGAGCGGGTGGGTCGGCGGGGTCATTCCTCCCGGAAACGGACGGATATCGTGCTGCCGGAAGCTGCCGGGCGCCTCGTCCGCGCTTGCGGCGGGGTGCGGTGCGACCTCCCACACCTTCGCCATCGCAAGCTCATGGACGTGGCGCACCTCGGTGACGGTAACGAGGCCATCTCGCCCTCGCTCGTCCGGCTCGACCCCCTGCTGGTAGACCCAGCGCGCGGCCTCGGCATACCCGAGGACCTCCATGTAATCCTTGAGCTCCTTCGCCCCGACAGCCCTGCCGTGATCCAGCAGCTGCTCGACCTCGCGCAGCACCAGTGTGTTCCCCTCGAGCGCCGTTGAGTGATGGGCGTCGAGGTGCCACACGTCGTCCCACAGCTGCTTGGCCTCGAACGGAGTGGAAGGCCGCCGTACCGCCCGAGAACTTCGATCGCGGCGCCGAATCGCTGATAGATCGCGGCCCGGGAGGGTCTACCCCGGGGGGAGCGGTCCTGAGAAGAAGTTGTCATCGCACTCCCTCGGAAACTCAACAACGACAATCTAGCAGATTGTCATCGCAAGCGCCAGCAATATCAACGCTGACAAATTGGAGCGTGGTTCGCCGGCTTTGCGGCCAAATCCCTGAAGGTCAGCAGTCGGTCGCGGTAGTGGTCGTACGCCTTGCGACGAGCGGCAAGCTCTGCGGGAAGGCCGCTCGACAGGTCGTTCACGAGCGCGTCGAGCTTGTCGAGGATCGCGACATCCGCGTCACCGAGCCAAGCGACAGAACGACTGAGGACATCCCCACGTCATCCGGTGTCTCGGATGACCCCGTCAAGAGGGCACGCCTTGGCTGGGGCCTTTCCGGCCAGGCTCCTATCAGGTCACGTCGGCGACCCCTCGGATCTCGCCGGCGGAGGACGTAACAGCTGACGGTCAACCCTTCGGGCGACAGAAAAACGTCGGGTCACTCCGCCGTCGGGACCGAGGCTACCTGATCAGAGTGCTCGCGCTGCCCTCGGACGTCACACGTGTCTGCCACGCGGCTTCTCGAGGGCGATGCGCCGTGCCGCGAGAACGGTCGTGATGAAGTATCCGCCGAGCACCACGACGAGAATGGCCGTCGCCATCGAGGGAAATATCACGACGTCGCGCAGGGGAATGAGCGGGTAGACGCTCCCCCGTTCTTCACGGTCCTTGTTGGAATTGAGTCTCATTCGATTTCACCGCCGCATGGATGAGGAAAGGTCTCCGGAACGGCGCTACTGCGCCTTGAGCTCCCGGTCCTTGTCGAGAAACAGCTGGGGCTCGTCCCGGTTGACGACCGTTTCCTCCGTTATGAGGATTTTGCGAACGTTGGGGTGCGAAGGAATATCGTACATGATGTGGAGCATCGTCTCTTCGATGATGGCGCGCAAGCCCCGCGCACCGGTTTTCCGCTGCATCGCGAGCTTCGCGATCGACTGCAGCGCCGCCGGCGTGAACTCGAGCTCGACTTCCTCCATGTCGAAGAGCTTCCGGTATTGCTTGATGAGCGCGTTTTTCGGCTTGATCATGATGTCCATGAGCGCCTGCTCGTCGAGGTCGTGGAGC
>JAPLCL010000066.1 GCA_026392265.1 Actinomycetota bacterium | reverse complement strand
ACG
Organism: Actinomycetota bacterium; assembly: GCA_026392265.1. Lineage (GTDB taxonomy): Bacteria > Actinomycetota > Thermoleophilia > UBA2241 > UBA2241 > CAIXSE01. Next base: position 1,740 of record JAPLCL010000066.1, on the reverse strand, counting down.
GTGCTCTCAAGCAGAACGGCGAGGTGCGGCCCATGGCGTTCATCGTCGACCGCGCCGGCAAGATCGTGTGGACCGGCGAGCACGCGTCGGCGCTCAAGCCGGACACCCTGGTGGCCGCGTTCCGGCAGGTCGCTCGCTGAGCCTTCGTTCGATTCCGCGCTCTACGGGGGATAGAGGACAAGCAGTACCCGAAAAGGAGCGCCCCCGATGATCGTCGGTCAGACAATGTTCAGCGTCCTCAAAGGCACGGAGCATCGTGCCGAGGCCGCCCTCCAGGAGCTCGCCGGCCTGGTCGGCGAGGCCCCCGGCCACAGCAGCCACCGCATCTTGCGTTCGTTCGGCATGTCCCCGCTTGCCAGCGCGCTCCACGACGAGGGTCGTGAGTCCGCTCTCGGCGACGTCCACTTCGTCTTCGAGACGCAATGGGAGTCGCTGGAGCCGCACGATGAGTTCTACGGCGGCGAGCAGGTGCAGCGCGTCTACGGGACGCTGCACTCGATCCTCACCAGCGGCCCGTTCGAGGTACTCTACGACGGCCTCGTCGAGCAGCCTCGGCACGACAATGTGGCCATTTAGCCGCAAGGGCGCGGGCGGCGCAGCCGGCCCCGCGTCCGTGTCCACCATCGACGTCAAAGAAGCGTTCACGCGAAGCAAGCGCGGCGCCAAGCTCATTGACGTGCGTTCGGCGCGCGAGTTCGCGCACAGTGGGCATCCCAAAGGCGCGCGGAGCGTGCCCCCCGAACTCATCAAGCAGGACAGCACGGGGCTGGGGAGAGACGACGAGCTGCTGGTGATCTGTCTGAGCGGTCACCGCAGCCCGCGGCAGGCCAAGCGCCTCGCGGGCATGGGGTTCACCAAGGTGACCAACGTGCACGGCGGCCTGATGGCCTGGAAGAAGGCGGGGCTGCCGGTCAAGAAGTGATGCCGGCGCGGGGAGTCGGGCTGGGGCGCGGCACGCGCGCCCGGGTCAGACGCGTCAGCCGCCGCCGGAGGAAACGCGCACCGACCCATCCTCCTCGACGATCACCGGCACCATCATGCTGCCGAAGGTCAGCTCCGCGAGGCGGTCCTGAGCGCCGCGCGTGGTGGTGACGTCGATCTCCTCGTACTCGACGCCGCCGGCGATGAGCTCGTTGCGGGCGGTCGCGCAGTACGGGCACCCCGGCTTGGTGTAGATGACAACGCCCACGGTCCCTCCTCGCGTGGCGGCCCGGACGACCCGGACCACTCTCATTGTACGCCAGAGAGACCTCAGCGTCGGAAGAGGCGCAGGCCGTTGGCCGTGACCAGCAGCGACGTACCCATGTCGGCGAACACGGCCAGCCAGAGGCTGACCAAGCCGAGCGGCGCGAGCACCAGGAAGACCGCCTTGACGACGATCGAGAACACGATGTTCTGCCAGATGACGCGCGTGGTGCGCCGTGCCAGGCGGATGGTGTGCGGCACGGCGGAGAGGTCGTCGCCCATGAGCGCGATGTCGGCGGTCTCCAGGGCGACGTCGGTGCCCGCCGCGCCCATGGCGATGCCGAGGGTGGTGGCGGCCAGGGCCGGCGCGTCGTTGACGCCGTCGCCGACCATCGCGACCGCGCCGTAGCGGTCGCGCAGCTCGGCGACGGCGGCCACCTTCTCGTGGGGCGGCAGGCCGGCGCGCACGTCGGTCACGCCGGCCTCGACGGCGACGGCCTCGGCTGTCGTGCGGTTGTCGCCGGTCAGCATGGCGATGTCCGTGACGCCGAGGCG
>JAPLCL010000119.1 GCA_026392265.1 Actinomycetota bacterium | reverse complement strand
TCGCCGTGCTCCGTGCACCCACTCTACCCGGACCGCGGTAGGACGCTCGCGTGCGCGCCGGTTCAGCGACAGCGTGCCGCTCGGCATGAAAGTCCTCGTGGCGTACGCTAGGATGCATGCAATAGCGTCATTCCGAGGAGGCTTCTGATGCCACCACTGCGTCCCTCAGCCGATGTTCTACCGATCACCGAGTTCCGCGCCAACACGTCCGCGATGCTCAACCAGCTTCACGCCACCCAGCGGCCCGTGGTGCTCACTCAGCATGGTCGCAGCGCCGCCGTCGTGATGGACGTCGGCGTCTACGAAGGCCTCCTGGACGAGATCGCCCTGCTCCGAAATGTGCGGGTCGCGGAGGAGCAGGTCGCGCGGGGCGAGGGCATCCCCCATGAGGAAGTGGTCGCCCGGCTGCGGAAGCGGTTGCTCAAGTGAGAGTGATCTGGTCGCCGCTGGCCGAGGAGCAGGTCGCCGAGAGCTTCGCCTATGTCGCCGCCGAGCACCCGGCTGCGGCCGTGCGCTGGTTCGAGCGTCTCGAGGAGAAGACGGGGTCTCTGGCGATCTTTCCCGACCAAGGTCGCATGGTCCCGGAAGTCCAGCGCGCAAGCGTTCGGGAAGTACTGGTGCATCCATGCCGAGTGATCTATCGCCGGGGCGCGACCGAGGTCGTCGTGCTGTCGGTGCAGCATGATCATCGTGAGTTCGATGTCAGTGGCATCGAAGGCGAGGAAGTGTAGGCGGCCGGGCCGCCAACAGGCGCGGGCTGAGCCGTCGCTTCCCGCCCGGGCGTGAGACAATAGCGCTTGATGAAGCTGCCCGCCCGCCCGCTGCGGATCACGATGGTCAACAAGTACTACTCGCCGCCACACCTGGGCGGCGTGGAGACGGTCGTGCGCACCCTGTCGGAGGGCCTCGTGGAGCACGCCGGTGCGCGGGTGCGCGCTCTGGTGAGCAACGAGGGCCGCGAGCGCCTCGAGGAGACCATCGGCGGCGTCAGCGTGGTGCGCCTCCCGAGGCAGCTGGCGCTGTCGTCGGCGCCGGTGGCCGCAGGCATGACCGGCGCGCTGCGCGACGAGATGCGCCGCGAGGGCGCCGGCGGCCCGAGCGCGCCCGGCTCGCAGCCACCCGACGTCATCAACCTCCATTCGCCGTACCCGTGGGGCGAGCTCTCGTTTCTGCAGGCAAGCCTCGACGTCCCCAGCGTTGTGCTCTACCACAGCGATATCGTGCGCCAGAAGCGCCTGTTGACCGCGTACCGTCCCTTTCTGGAGCGCTTTCTCGATAGAGTCGACCTCATCGTGACGTCGTCGCCCAACATGGTCAGGCACTCGCCGTTCCTCGCGCCGCGCGCCGAGAAGTGCCGCGTCGTGCCCTTCGGCCTGCCGGCCGAGCGCCTCGCGGCCACGCTCGCCGTTCTGCGGCGCGCCGCGGAGCTACGCGCCGCCCACGCCGGGCGCCACATCGTGCTCTTCGTCGGCCGGCTCGTGTACTACAAGGGCGTCGACGTGCTCGTGCGCGCCATGCTCGGCGTGGACGCCGACCTCGTGCTCATAGGCAGCGGCCCGCTCCACGCCGAGCTGCGCGAGCTTGCGTCTGCGGCCGGCATCGCCGCGCGCGTGACCTTCCTCGCACCCCAGGGCGACGACGAGCTTTCCGCCTGGTACCACGCCGCCGATGTGTTCTGCCTGCCGAGCGTGGCTCGCAGCGAGGCCTTTGGCCTCGTGCAGATCGAGGCGCACGCGGCGGGCACGCCGGTGGTGTCCACCGATCTGCACACCGGCGTCCCTTACGCGAATCCCGACGGCGTGACCGGGCTCATCGTGCCGCCCGGCGACGCGCTCGCGCTGGCAGCGGCGCTCAACCGTTTGCTCGGCGACGACGAGTTGCGGGCGCGGCTCGGCGGCCAGGCGCAGGCGCGTGCCCTGCGCGAGCTCACCGTCCCGCGCATGGTCGCTCGCAGCCTCGACGTGTACGCGGAGGCGGCCGCGCGTCACGCCGCGCGCGCCGCCGCGAGCCCCCGCGCGCGCCACGGCGCCCGC
>JAPLCL010000359.1 GCA_026392265.1 Actinomycetota bacterium | reverse complement strand
GCGCGGCATCGCCAGCTCGCTGCGATTCACCAGGGCCTGCACCTCGACGGCAAAGCAGCGGCTGCCCTCGACGGCGACGTGCACGGCCGCCCCGACGGACGGCCCGCCGTCGCCCAGAAACAGGGACGAAGGATCGGCGACGCCCTGAAGACCGGCGGCCGTCATCTCGAAGATCCCCAGCTCGTTGGTGCCGGCGATCGCGCCCTCCTTGGTGACGTGGCCGATAAGGAACACGGCCGTGCCGGTGGCCTTGGCCAGGCGCAGAAAGCGGCCCGCCGCTTCGCGCACCTGGCTCACGCTGCCCGGCGCCGACGTGAAGGCGTCGCTGTACATCGTCTGCACCGAGTCGACCACGACAAGCGCCGGGGCGGCGGCGGCGATGCTCTCGAGGACCGACTCCAGCTCGGTCTCGGCGAGGACCGAGATGCTGCCGGGGTCGCCGCAGATGCGCTCGGCGCGCATCTTGACCTGGGCGGCCGACTCCTCGCCGCACACGAGCAGCACGGGGCGGCCGCCGGCCGCCACGCGATCGAGGACCTGCAGCAGGAGCGTGGACTTGCCGATCCCGGGCTCCCCGCCGACGAGCACCAGCGAGCCCGGCACGATACCGCCGCCGAGCACCAGATCGAGCTCGGAGATGCCGCTGGAGAAGCGCTCGGCGGCGGACGAGACGACGTCGGACAAGCGCACGGGGGCGGCGCCTGCGGCGCCGCCCCCGTCACTCGCCTTGCGGCGGGCCCTGCCGGCGAAGCCGGGGCCACCCGCCGGGATGACCCTCTCTTCGAGGAACGAGTCCCAAGCCCCACAGTCGGGGCAGTGGCCGAGCCACTTGGCTTCGCGACGGCCGCACTGGCCGCAGACGAAGACCGTCTGCTGCTTCGCCACGGCCGCGGTCAGGCGCCGGCAGCCGCGCCGCCGGCGTCGGGGCCGTCGGCGCCGCGCGACGACGAGACAGGGGCCACACCCTGGGCCACCGGTTCGTCGAGGCCGACCATGGGCAACTCGACGCTGCCACCGACGACCTCGCCGTTCACCGTGAGGACGGTGTCCTCGTGCTCGCCGTCCACCAGGATGACCGTGCCCTCCGGGAACTGACGCTCGAGCATTGCATCGCTGAGCTTGTCCTCGATGTAACGCTGGATGGCGCGCCGCAGAGGGCGCGCCCCGAGCATGGGGTCGAAGCCCTTCTCGACCAGCACCTCGCGACCGGCGTCCGTGAGCTGCAATGTGACCCCGCTGGGATCGAGCTGCAACTGCAGCCGTGCGATCATGAGGTCGACGATAGCGCCGATCTCGGAGCGCTCGAGCTTATGGAAGACGATGACCTCGTCCACACGGTTGAGGAACTCGGGCTTGAAGACGCGTTTGAGCTCGCCGGTGATGCGGCCCTTCATGTCGTCGTAGGTCATGCCCTGGATGGCGGTCTGGCCAAAGCCCAGCGGCGTGTCCTTGGTGATCATCTCCGCGCCGATGTTGCTGGTCATGATGAGGATGGCGTTGCGGAAGTCGACCGTGCGGCCCTGTGAATCGGTGAGCCGCCCGTCCTCGAGGATCTGCAGCAGGATGTTGAACACGTCCGGGTGCGCCTTTTCGATCTCGTCGAAGAGGATCACGCTGTACGGCTTACGGCGCACGATCTCGGTAAGCTGACCGCCCTCGTCGTGCCCCACGTAGCCGGGCGGTGAGCCGACAAGGCGCGACACGGAGTGCTTCTCCATGTACTCGCTCATGTCGATCTGCACGAGGTGGTCCTCGTCGCCGAAGAGGAAGGCGGCAAGCGTGCGCGCCAGCTCCGTCTTGCCCACGCCCGAGGGACCCAGAAAGATGAAGGAGCCGGTGGGGCGCCGGGGGTCCTTGAGCCCGGCGCGGCTCCGGCGGATGGCCTTGCTGACGGCGCGCACCGCCGGGTCCTGCCCGATGAGGCGCACGTGCAGCTCGTCCTCCATACGGAGGAGCTTCTGACTCTCTGCCTCGGTGATCTTGACCACCGGGATGCCCGTCCACATGCTCACGATCTCGGCGATCTCGTCTTCGCCGATGCTGGCGCGCATACCCTCGTCGCTGGTCTTCCACTGGTCTTCGAGCTCGAGCTTCTTGTGGCTGAGCTTGCGCTCCTTGTCGCGCAGGTTGGCGGCCTTCTCGAACTCCTGGGCCTCGATGGCCGCCTCTTTCTCCTTGCGCACACCGGAGATCTCCTCTTCGAGCTCGCGATAGCTGGGCGGCGCCGTCATGGTACGGATGCGCATACGGCTGGCGGCCTCGTCGATGAGGTCGATGGCCTTATCGGGCAAGAAGCGGTCGCTGATGTAGCGGTCGGCGAGCTCGGCCGCCGAGGTGAGCGCCTCGTCGGTGATACGGATGCGGTGGTGGGCTTCGTAGCGGTCGCGCAGGCCCTTGAGGATCTCGACGGTCTCCTCGACCGAGGGCTCGGCCACCTTGATCTGCTGGAAGCGGCGCTCCAGAGCGGCGTCGCGCTCCAGATTCTTGCGGTACTCGTCCATGGTGGTGGCGCAGATGGTCTGAAGCTCCCCGCGCGCCTGCGGCGGCTTGAGG
>JAPLCL010000132.1 GCA_026392265.1 Actinomycetota bacterium | reverse complement strand
GCCGCTGGCGAGCAGCGCCACCACAGGCTGGCGCAACACCGCCCAGACGGTGACCCTCACGGCCACCGACGCCGGCTCCGGCGTCGCCGGCACCAGCTACAGCATCGACGGCGGCCCCACGCTCGCCTACAGCGATCCCTTCACGGTGAGCGCCCCCGGCAGCCACGCCGTGACGTACTTCTCCACCGACAAGTCCGGCAACGCCGAGCCGCCGCAGACCGGTTACGTCAACATCGACACGACGCTCCCCACGACGACGGCGCAGCCGGCCCGCGTCCGCGCCGGCAAGACGGCGAAGCTCAAGTTCCGCGTCGACGACGCGGTCGTCAGCTGCGGCGAAGCGACGGTGAAGATCCAGATCAAGAAGGGCAGCAGGGTCGTGAAGACCGTCTCTGTGGGCGCGCAGCCGACCAACGCAGCGCTCACCTACAGATACGAGGCCACACTGAAGAAGGGGGCGTACACCTGGCGCGTGCTGGCCACTGACGCCGCCGGCAACAAGGCGGTCGACATGCGTGCCGCCAAGCTGACGATCGGCTAGTCGGGGAAGACTTCGTCGCCGACAAGCTCGCGCACGCGCAGCATGTCGAAGACGCCCTTCACGGCGGGAGACAGGTTACGCGCCACCATGGGCGTACCCTGGCTCTTCATGTCGAGGCTGAGGCGCACGAAGATGCCCGTCCCCGAGGAGTCGATGAACTTGACGTCGGAGAAGTCAAGGACGACAGTCTGAGCGCCGCGGGCAGCTTCCGCCACGGCTTCGCGCAGAGTGTCGGCGCAGTCGAGGTCCATCTCGCCGGCGAGGAACACGATGGGCGCCGGGCCCGGGGCGATCGTTGTCCGCAGCATGCTCTCCTGCCTCAGTCGGTCTTGCGGTCCAGTAGAAGTGTGGTGCCCGTCTGACCGGTGCGCAGCCCGACGGCGTCGAGATAGTCGAGGATGATCTTGAATCCGTAACCCATCGAAGCCTGCCCCTTCTTCGTCGGCGGCCCGATCCAGTTGAGGAAGTTCATCCCCGGCCCGTCGTCGGCGACCACGACGCGCAGGCGATCGTCGAGGCGCCGGAGAGTCATCGATCCCTGACCGCCACCGTGAAGCAGCATATTGGTCACGGCTTCTGAGATGCAGAGGATCGTGCGCTGCCGCGTGAGGTCGTCGATGGCGGACTCCTGGAGCATGATGTCGACGGCCTCGCGCGCCGTGGTCAGCGAAGCCGAATCGTCGATCGCGAAATGCAGGAGCTCCGTGCCGGCCCGAGCATCCTGCAGCAGCTCGGTCTCGTCGAGGATGCGCAACTTGCCACATGCCACCGCCGCGGCCAGATTGTTGAGGATCTCCACGAGACTGCGACGGTGGTCGCCGTGGTGTCTCTCCCAGCCGTTGGTGCGGATGCTGAGAATCTCGCAGCGCTCGCCCTGGGGCACGAAACAGAGCTCGTCGGCGACGAAGTCGCCGGATTGCGAGACGGCGAAGCACATGAACGTCTCGCTCTTGAGAGCCTCCACCGCATGTGCGGCCAGGTCGTCGAGGGGCAGACCGGCCTCGACCTCGCCGATGATGACACGCACAGTGTCGTCGCCGGCGGTGTAGCGGAATACCTGCAGCGAGGCCGCTGAATCGGCCGCTTGTTCAGCCATCGCTCCCCCCGTTCGGTGTCCGGTCGACCATCGCGAGTCGCCGCCGTTCAGGCGAGACGCACGAGCAGCAGTGTAGCGTCGTCGCCGGGCGATGTCGCGGCGCGAAACGCCGCGACATCGCCCCACACAACCTCCAGTGTCTCATCAAGTGGGCGCTGATGACAGCGCGCGAGGGCGTTTTCGAGCCTCTCCATGCCGAAGAGTTCGCCGCTGGGGTCGCGCGCCTCGGTGAGACCGTCGGTGTACAGAGCCACGGTGTCGCCGGCGGCCAGCTCGACCTGGTCCTCGGGGAACTGCAGCCCTGTGCGCACCCCGAGCGCCGCACCGCGCGAGGGCACCTGGCGTACGCCTCCTGAGCCGGCGACGAGGACGGGATTGTGGCCGCCGCCGGCGATCGCCAGACTACGTCGCTGGGGATCGTACACGGCCAAGGCCAGCGTGAGGAAGTACGGCAGGCGCTGGCCCTCAAGGTCGCGCGCCAGACCGTCGTTCACCTCGGCGAGGACCTCTCCCGGCCCTTTGCCGGGGGCGATGGCGTTGTGCAACAGCGACCGCGCCATCGCCATGATCAGCGCGGCGGCGAGGCCCTTGCCCATGACGTCACCGCAGACGATGCCGACGCGGCCGTCACCGAAGGGGATGTAGTCGTAGTAGTCGCCGCCCATCTCGCCGAGGAACTCCATGCGCTGCGCCAATTGCAGCCCCTCGGCGTGCGGCAGGGAAGTAGGGAGGAGGTCCGACTGGATGCGGCGCGCCCGCTCGATCTCGGCGGCGACCTTGAGCTGCGCGCTGCGCAACTCCTCGTGCAGGTCCGTCGACTTGGAGAGCTCATCGTGGAACGAGTCTCTCTCGGCGTCGAAGCTCACGCGATCGCGCGCCCGGCTTACGTAGATCTCGTAGGAGTAGTAGATGAGCACGACCGGGGGGAGAGCCAGGACCAACCCGGCTATGCCGAGCAGGCTGTAGAGCCATGCTGCGAAGAGCGCGAAGGTAGCCCCTGCGAGGTAGCCGGGCAGCGCCCACTGGTAGTTCTTGCGCCACACCACAAGGGGGCTGTCGCCGGTGCTGAGTGCGATCACGCCGGCGAGGGCCACGGTGTTGGCCAGAAAGTCGATGGCCGTGGCCAGAAAGGCGGGTACGACCATCGCGATGAAGCCGGCGCCGGCGGGCACCAGTGCCACATAGACGAGCCCGGCGACGAAGGTCGAGACCACGTAGTTGGCGATGTTGAACACGATCTTCTGCGGATCCCTGGTGAAGCCGGCGGAGGTGGCTCCCGAGACGACCGCGACCACCATGGCCGGCCACAGCCCCAGAACGATGAGAGCGGCGAGGACGGGCACGAACGACATACCGACTACGCCTACTCCAGGCAGTCGCACTTCGCGCACGTCCGCCAGGGCAGCAAGGATCACGAAGGCCAGCAGCGCCCACGAAGGTGACATGCCGTCGCGGTACGAGACCCACGCAAAACTGGCCGCGGCGACCACGGCGAAGGCCGTGACATACAACGAGACGGCCGAGCGTTGCCGCTCGGCCGTCTCGCCTGCGTTATGCGCGTTTTGCGCTGCGGTCACTGTCCTTGGATCAGGATGGTCCACTTGAACTTCATCCAGTCGTACTCGGTCCACTTGAACTTCGTCCACTTGAACTTCGTCCACGCGACTTCCGTCCACTTGAACTTCGTCCACTTGAACTTCGTCCACTTGAACTTCGTCCACTTGAACTTCGTCCAACCGTACTTCTGCCAAACTCTCTTTTCCCATTTATTGTAGTCGCCGTTCTTGAAGAACTTCTTGCCGTCGCCCAGGTAGGCTGAGAGAGCCCAGCCATCCGCACGCGTGGTCGCGGCCAGGGCCTCATCCACGTCGATCGTGCCGGTGCCCTGCTGGTTCGCGGTGGCGCCGGCGACCGGATCAGCGGTACCCATAAGCCGTACCTTCACGTCGTCGGGCGTCAGACTCGGATCTGCGCCGATCATCAGCGCGGCGGCGCCGGCCACGACCGGCGCGGAGGTGCTCGTGCCCGAAAGCATCAGGTAGTTGGACACCGCGGTGCCCGAGGTCTCGAAGGAAGCCGTCGGCGCATAGTCGGCCAACGGGATGATGTTCTCTGCGAAGTTCGTATCGATGTACGAACCCTGCGTGCGCAGGGAGATGAGGCGGTTACCGGGCGCCACGAGGTCAGGCTTGGCGATCTCGTCATAGAGGGTGGGCCCCATCGAGCTGTAGGCGGCCACGGCGTCGTCGCCGACGTCGGCGGTCTGCCGCGTGTCGGTCGCACCCACGGTGATGACGAACGGATCGTTCGCCGGGGGGTACAGCGCATGTTTGCCCAGGTTGCCCGCGGCGGTGACGACGACGATCTTGTTGAACCACAGGATCTCGGCCGCCGCGTCCAGCGGATCCACGTCATAGGAC
>JAPLCL010000167.1 GCA_026392265.1 Actinomycetota bacterium | reverse complement strand
GCGGTGCCGACCACGGCGGCGGTGCGCACGACCGGTCTGCCGATCACGCCACGCCCTCTACGTCCTGGGCCAAGAGGCATCTCAGGCTCCTTCCGTTGCTGCGACATCCCCGCTCGCCTCGAGGGCGGCGAGGATCGATTGGATCGGGATGCGCCCGCCGGCCACGAGCTGGCCACCTGAGCGGCGGATCGACGCGGCGAACGGCGCTGCCCACGCGTTCTCCCAGACGAGCGCCGCGGCGACGGTGCCGGGCTCGAGCGCCGCGGCGATGTGGTCGACGTCCTCCTCGGTAAGCAGCTCCGCGAGCTCGAAGCCGAAATCGCGCAGTGCGCCGGCCGCGCCGTCCTCGAAATCCTCCACTTCGAACGCGTCGACGGCCCCGTCCTCGTCTTTGGTGATAATGAGCAGGTCGAGGACGCGGACTATACCCCCGTCGACCAGCGACCTCAGCTTGTCCCCCATCTCCCCCGTGAAAGCGGCCTTGCCCGCGGGGAACTCCACGACCAGATAGTCGATCGGGCCCAGCTCTTCAACGCCTGTGTCATTCATGGGCACTCCAGTCTTGGTTGTGTCGTCACGTCTCTGATCACGCCGTCTGCGACGAACCAGACATACGGCCGCGGTTGCCGTAGGCTCCCCCGCTCCACGAGGCGATATCCACGAGCACGGCGAGCCCGACCCAGACCCAGTCGAACCCCGTCACTCCGCCTGGCGCCACGAGCACCCACATCATCGTGGTCCACGGCGCGATCAGGATGCCGAAGATGGGCCAAAACACAGAACTGAAGGCAGCGTCCCAGCGTCCCGGCTGAGCGATCCACCAGACCACGTCGACGGCCCGCGCGCCGATCAGGACCAGCAAAGTCATTACGCAGCACATAGTCTCTCCGTTCTTCTGATTGCACCGGGATCACAGCGCAAGTTACCAGATGGTCACCTGCCCGTCCAGACCTCACCACATACGTCCAAGTGAAGGCTAGCCGGGATGCGGGAAGCTGTGACCTCGGGAAACTACGGGGCCGGCCGCTGAGAAGCCACGAGGTCGGCGGCGGGATCGCAGCAGTCCGATCCCGCCGCCGGATGGTGGTGCTCGGGACTACCCGAGCCGATGCGTCGACACTTCCAGCTCGTCGCCCTCAGGAAGCTTCGCCAAGCTCCGCTTGGCCCACTCTTCCTTCAGCAACTCTTCCGCTGCCTGCTCGAAGAACTCCGGTGCCGCCCACTCGTGCACATCGAAGTCGTTCTTGATGTAGCCGTGGCTCAGGCAGAAGTCCTTGCCGATCTCGATGGAGGCCATATTCTGCGGCGACAGGTTGGGCACCATGTCGATGTGCTTGATGCCCTGGTAGGTATCCTCGACGTCGAGGTAGAACGTCTGCTTGTCGAGGATCGCCGCGGCGGCGCGCTTGTGCTCGTTGGCCCAGCGCCCCACCTTGATCATGCCTTTCATGAACGTGACGACGAGCTCGGGGTGCTCCTCGGCCATCACGTCGGTGCAGGTGATGACCGCCGGGATGTTGGCGACCTGCAAGGTCCAGTCTGGATACCGGGACAGGTCCTCGATCGCCTTGAACTTGCCCGTGGCCTCCTGAAGATGCGAGAAGGGACCCGTCTGCGTGTAGATGGCGTCGACGACGCCCTTTTCCAGCGCCGTCTCGAGCGGACGGAAGGCCAGGTCGTGCTTGTGGTCGCGCTTCAGCCACAGCTCGGACGGGTTTTCCATGGGCTCGAGCATCGCCGGGTTGTCGTACCAGTCGTCCGGATACGGGAACTCGACGATCTCGACGTCGTCGCGGGTCATGCCGTTCACGCGCAGCATCAGCTCGATGCCCTGCTCCTCCTGGATGCGCCACCAGTCGTTCTTGATGGTGTTCAGGCTCTTGGTGAGGCCGATCTTCTTGCCCTTGAGCTCGGAGACCCGGTAGATGTCGTCCCTCGCGCGCACCAGCAGGCAGCCACCCTCGTGCGGGGCGTGCGTCGACCCGAGGAGCTTGGTCCTGCGGACGTCCGCGTGCACCGCGACCGGCGGGAACAGGCCGCCGAAGCGGAACAGGTTGTCGAGGTTGTGGATGTAGTGCGGGTACCAGTTGTTCTCACGGCGTGAGCGCAGGAAGGCGTACTTGACGCCGATCTTCTTGTACTCCTCGCGGGTCCAGCCCAGCTCCTGGTCGACGTTACTAGCAGAGACGAGCGGGCAGTTCGTGTAGTAGACCTCGTCCCACTTGAGGGGCACGGTGCTGAGGTCGACTTTCTTCTCTTCTGTGGCCATTACTGAGTCCTTTCGGATGAGCGGAGGGATCAGATTCCGTCGTGATGTTCGGCGCTTGGCAGGCCTGCTGCCTGCCAGGCGCCGAAGCCGCCCTCGAGGTTGGCGACGTTCTCGAAGCCCATCGTCTTGAGCGTGACGCAGGCCAGAGATGCGCGGGCTCCGGAACGGCAGTACACGATCACGCGACCGGCCGGGTCCAGCTCCGGCCTGTGCTTGGGGCTCGCGGGGTCGGCGAAGAACTCGAGCAGTCCCCGGGGGGCCTGCACGGCGCCGGCGATGTGGTGCTCCCACTCCACCGGCTCACGCACGTCAAGGAGCACCGCCTTGCCCGCGGCTGCCTCAGCGGCCGCGTCCTTCGGCGATACACTCTCGATCTGGGCCTTGGCCTCTGCGATCATCTCGGCGACTGTCTTCGACACGGCATCCTCCTCGTACTGGCTGCGACACTATCGAGTGTTCATCAGAGTAATACATTACTTGTCATGCTACTGCAAGATTTGAGATGATGGTGGCGAAAGGGGGTCAGGACGGTGGCGAGACGATTGGATGACGAGCGTCGCAACGAGCTCCTGGACGGCGTGATGCTCATCATTGCGGCGCGCGGGCTCTCGGAGGTCCAGATCTCCGACATGGCGCGAGAGCTGAAGTGCTCCGCCGCGACGCTCTACAAGATCGCCGCGAGCAAGGACAGCCTCGTGCTGCTCGCTATCGCCCGCTGGGGTGAGCGCACCTTCGCGGATCTCGAAGCCCGCACCGCCAAGGGCGAGACTGCCTCGGAGCGCGCACGCACGTACTTCCGCGCCGGAGCAGAGAGCCTCCGCCCCATGTCCCTGGCGTTCTACGCCGACATCGCGCGCTTCGAGTCGACGCAGCTCGTCTGGCGGACGACCGTCGTCGACCGCTACATCGACCGGTTCGTCGAGCTGGTCCAGAGCGCGGAAGACAGCGGTGAGATCCGGCCCGTGAACACGCGCTTTCTCGGTGAGGTGCTCAGGCAGATAGGTTTCGTGACGCGTGATGAGCGAGTACTGAGCGCCAGCGGGCTCACCAGCGAGCAGGCGGTGCTGGAGGTCGATGCGCTCCTCTGGGATGGGATGCGTCTGGCGGAGAACGCCGGACGCTGACGGCGTGGAGGACGACCTCTAGGCGGGGGGAGAGGAGGATGGGTTGAGTGCAGAAGCGGGACCTACCGCGTACGCGGAGGCCCGACCGGTCCGTAAGCTTGGGAGGGCGCTGCGCAGGCGCCGGCGCCTGCGCGTGGGCATCACGCAGCTTTTCTACGTCCTCGCCGGGGTCGCGCTGGGAGTTCTGCTGCCGCAGATCACCGTAGGGTTCACGGTGCCCCAAGCGGAAGCCGCCCAGATGCTGTTCGCCGTCGGGGCCGGCCTTCTGACGTTCATCGGCGTGGTCTTCTCGCTGCTGTTCCTAGTCGTGCAGTTCGGGACGACCACCTTCACGCCGCGCCTCAACCTCTTCCACAGCGCGCCGATCGTCTGGCACGCGTTCGCGTTCTACACGGGCGTGCTTGTCTACTGCTTCGTCGCCGCCCTCAGCACGAGCGGCGACGATCTCATGACCGGTCTGGTCCCCATCGTCACCCTCGTGCTCCTGCTCGTCGCGATCGCCCTCTTCCGCAGCCTGCAGATGCGTGCCTTCAGCTCGATACAGCTCGCCTCCACACTCGCCCAGGTCACGCAGCGCGGGCGCCAGATCCTCGACGGCGTATATCCGGACAAGCCGCTGCCCGAGGCCGGCGATGCCGAGGGCCCACGGGGCTTTCCGGAGGGGCGGCGTGACGTGATCTGGACCGCTGGGCCCGGCATCGTCCAGGCCATCGACGTCCCGCTCATCATCAGCGCCGCCCGCGATGCCGACGCCGTCGTCGAGATCGTGGTCCCGTTCGGCGAGACCGCACAACAGCATGCCCCGGTGGCCGTCATCCACGGGCCTGCCGACCCGTCGCTGGACGCGGCGGTACTGAAGGCGATCCGGACCGGGGCGGAGCGCACCTTCGAGCAGGATCCCGCCCTCGCGCTCCGGGTCCTCGTCGACATCGCGCTGAGGGCGGTATCGTCGGCCATCAATGACCCGACCACGGCGGTCCAGGTCCTCGACAGCGAGGAGAGCCTGCTGAGGATGCTCATCAGGCGCGACCTGAATGTCCGCGAGGTGACGGGGCCGCACGGCAGTGCGCGAGTGATCCTGTCCCTGCCGGACTGGGACGACTACGTGGCCCTGGCTTTCGACGAGCTCATCGAGATGGGCGCCGATCACGTGCAGGTCCGACGGCGCCTCGAACGCCTGCTGCGCGACCTGATCGCCTTGGCGCCACCAAGTCGCCGCGCGCCGCTTCAGAGGCGTCTTGACGACCTCGCGTCCGGGGCTTCGGCGGCGGAGTAGGATGCTCCGGTGACAGCACCACGAGCGACCGGGGCCGAAGCCGGGACCAACAGGCTAGTCGCGATCCGAAGAGCTTTCTGGACCGACGAGAGGGAGCAAGCGGGATGATCGGGCTGGCGACCATCGCTGTCATCATCGTCGTCTGGGGCGCGTTCTCAGCGCCGCTCGACCGCCGCGGGGTCACCTCGGCGATCGTCTTCGTGGTCGCCGGCTTTCTGGCCGGGTCGAAGGTGCTCGGCCTGCTTGACGTCTCCGTCGAGAGCGAGGTGGCGCAGCGCGTCACCGAGGTCGCCCTCGTGCTGCTGCTCTTCAGCGACGCCGCGCGCCTCGACCTCCGGGCGCTGCGCCACGAGCTCGGCTGGCCGAGCCGCCTGTTGCTGATCGGCCTGCCGCTGACCATGCTCGCCGGGGCCGGGGTCGGCCTGCTCGTCTTCCCCGGCATGGCGCTCGCCTCAGTCTTTCTGCTCTCGATCATGCTTTCTTCGACCGACGCGGCCCTCGGCCAGAAGGTCGTCACGGACGCCTCCGTGCCGGCCCGCGTGCGCCAGGCGCTCGACGTGGAGAGCGGCCTCAACGACGGCCTCGCGGTGCCCTTCTTTCTCGTGGCCCTCGACCTCGCCAACGCCGAGCTCACCACGGGGGTCACGTGGGCCGTCGTCAGCAACGCCGCTGAGCAGATCGGCTGGGGGCTCGCCGCCGGCCTGGCCGCGGGCCTCTTCGGGGCACTGCTCTTCCGCCTCGCCGCGCGCCGCGGCTGGATCGTCGGCGAGTGGCGGCAGATCGTCGTGCTGGCCGCCGCGCTGCTCGCCTACGCCCTGGCCCTGACGCTGGGCGGCAGCGGCTTCATCGCCGCCTTCGTCGGGGGCCTCGCCTTCGGGCGCTTCTCCGGCCAGCAGGGCTCGGCCGTCACCCTCTTCACGGAGGAGACCGGCGGCCTGCTCGCCGCCGTCACCTGGATCGGCTTCGGCGCCTTCGCCCTCGCCTGGGCGATCCCGAACGTCACTTGGCAGGTCGTGCTGTACGCGGCGCTCAGCCTCACACTCGTGCGCATGGTGCCGGTGGCGCTCGCCATGGCCGGCCAAGGCATGCGGCGTCCGACCGTGGCCTTCATCGGCTGGTTCGGCCCGCGCGGCCTCGCTTCGGTGGTGTTCGCGCTTCTCGTCCTTGAGCGCGGCGTGCCCGAGGAGCAGACGCTGCTCACCACGGTGGTCCTCACCGTGGCCCTGAGCGTCCTGCTCCACGGCCTCACCTCGGCGCCCCTCGTGAGCGCCTATCACCGCTGGTACGAGAGCCACGCGAAGGCTCACCCGGCGGCGGCAGAGGCGGCGCCGGCGACGATGCCGCGGCGACGGCGTCAGCTCAGGACCGCCGACGTCGAGCTGCTTCGCAAGGCCGAGCGGCCGGGCTGAGCAGTGGGCCAGGACCAGATGGACGCACCTACATCGGGTGACGCCAGCGTCATGGAGGTCGAGCGCAGGGCGGCGACGCCGATCGCCGGCGCCATCGCCGGCATCCTCTTCGCCGTGCTGTTCGGCGTGAGCGCTACGCTGATGACCACGACGATGTCCAGCCTCTCCCAGGACACGGGCGCATGGCTCGAGACCGGCGCGGGCCGGTTCAAGTTCGCCCTCGAGCTCCTGCCGTTCGCCGGGCTCTTCTTCCTGTGGTTCATCGCCGTGGCCCGGGAGCGCCTCGGCCGCTTCGAGGACCAGTTCTTCTCGACCATCTTCCTCGGCAGCGGCCTGCTTTTTCTGGCGATGATGTTCGCGGCCGCCGCCTCGGCGGGCGCTCTGGTGGCGGCCTACGCCCACGACCCGACGGGGTTCGCCGCCAGCAGCGGGTACTTCTACGCCCGCCAGGTCATCGCGCAGATCTTCGGAATCTACGCCCTGAAGATGGCCGCCATCTTCCTGATCTCGCAGGCCACGCTCTGGGTGCGCACCGGGGTGATGCCGCGGTGGATGGCAGTGCTCACCTACGCGTTGGCGCTTGTCCTGCTGTTCATCTTCACGCAGTCGCCGTGGATCATCCTCGTGTTCCCAGCGTGGGTGCTCATGGTCAGCGTGTACATCCTCGTCATGCGCCTCGGCGGCGAACGGCCGGGCGCACGCGACCACGCGCCGCAGCCGCACGACGGATGAGGTCGCGCGTCGTGAAGAGCGTCGCCGCACTGGCGCGGCTCGTCATGGCACACGACCTGCCGCACCATGCCGCGGCCCTCACCTACTCTCTCGTTCTCGCCGTCTTCCCGATCCTCATCGTGGTCACGGCGCTGCTCGGCCTCGTCGGGCTCACTCCCGCTGCGCTGCAGGCGCTGCTCGATGCCGTCACGCAGCTCGGCTCGGAGTGGGCCGTCGAGTTCGTGCGTGCGACCATGGACGGCGTCTTGTCGAGCAGCGGCACGCCGTTGCTGTTCAGCCTCGGCGTCTTGCTGGCGCTGTGGACGACCTCGGGATACGTGGCGGCCTTCATGTGGGCCGCCGGCGACATCGGCGGCGAGGGTGACACGCGGCGCTGGTTCAGCGGCCTGGCGCTACGACTCGGGCTCGCGCTGTTGCTCGCCGTGCTGGTCGCAGTGGCCGCGCTGGTCGTGGTCTTCGCCACCCCGTTCGCCCAGTGGCTGGGCGACCTTCTGGGCATCGGCGAGACGGCGGTCGGTTTCTGGACTACCGTCGACTGGCCGTTCTTCTTCGCCCTCGCCGTGGCCGTCTTCCTGCTGCTCTACCGCGCCGCACCGCACGCCAGCGCTCGGCGCGTCCTCCACGACCTCGTCGGCGCCTGCTGCGGCGTGGCTGTCTGGCTCGTCGCCTCGGTCGGCTTCAGCATCTACCTGGCGAACTTCGGCTCGTACGAGCGCGTGTACGGCGTGCTCGGCACCGCGATCGCCTTCCTCGTGTGGGCGTGGATCCTCAACCTGACCCTGCTCGGTGGCCTGGAGGTGAGCCTGGCCCTAGGCAAAGGACGCAGCGGGCTGAGGCCCGAGGCACAATCACAGGAAGCGGCGCGCGAACGTTGAACAGTGTCCGATGCGCCTATTGGCGCGACCCCGAGGCATCGAGGAGCGAGTGGACGTCCCACATCAGGCACGCTGGCAGATCCCCGAACCCTTGCGCAAGATCGGCACGGCGAGCTGGCTGACGCTCGGCGCCGCGACCCTCGGGGTAGGAGTCCTTCTCCTGCTCGCGGTGGCGCGGACTATCACCATACCGCTGATCCTGGGAATCATGTTCGGCATCGCCGCGTTTCCGCTCACGGACTGGTTCGAGCGCCGTCTTCATCGTCGATCTCTCGCGGCGCTCGTGGTCACCGCTCTCGCGGTCGTGCTCTCCGCGGTGGTCGCGTTCATCGTCGTCGACCAGCTGATCGGCCAGGCCGCGACGATCGGCCAGAACCTCGAAACCGCCGCGCAGGATCTGAAGACTTCGGTCGGCAGCGACAGCGGTGCCGCGGACGTCGTCGGTCAGCTCGAGACCAGCGTCAAGGACAACTGGCAGACGCTCCTGCGAGGCGCGCTTGCGCTGGCCGGCGGAGCCGTCAGCAGCCTCGCGGCCTTGTTCCTCGCCATCTTCCTCTCGTTCAACATCTTCTTCCTCGTGCAGAAGGACGGGCGCAAGCTCAAGCGCTGGGCCGCCCGGCACCTGCTGCTGCCACCGCCGCTCGCCACATCGATCCTGAGCGACGCCGTGCACGCCGTGCGCGGGTACTTCGTCGGCACGTCGATCGTCGCTCTCCAGAACGCCGGCGTGATCTTCATCGCCGCCCTCGCCCTCGGCACGCCGATCCCGTTCGTGATCGCCGTCGTCGTCTTTCTCTTCGCCTTCGTCCCCTTCATCGGCGCCATCGTCAGCGGTACCTTCGCCGTGATCATGGCCTACGCCGGAGGCGGGACGACCGACGCCCTCATCATGCTGGTCGTCGTCTTCATCGCCAACGGCGTCCTGCAGACGGTCGTCCAGCAGATCGCCCTGGGGTCGACCCTCAACCTGAACCCGCTTGCCGTGCTCGTGGCGACAATCACGGGCAGCATCATTGCGGGACCGATCGGCGGCGTCATCTCGGCCCCGCTCACCGCCACCGCGGTCATGGCGGTAGGTCGCATCCGGGCCTCGGACCTCTTCGCACCCTCCGGCGAGCAACCGACGCAAGACGTTCTCCCCAACACAGGCTAGCCTGCCGGCGGCCGACTCGCTCCTCCGTGACGGGTCGCGCCCCCGGGCGCCGGCCTCATCCTTTTCACCCTCTCCGCCGGCCAGTTGCTGATGGCCCTCGACACCTCGGTCATGAACGTCTCGATCGCCACCGTCGCCAAGGACGTCGGCACCCAGGCGCCCCTGCCCCTTGATGCTCCGGCTCAGGCATGGATCGGGTGCACAGCGACCCTGGTGCGGATCACGGAGACGACTGCAGTAGTGAGCAGGTACGACGTCACGACGGCGATGGCCACCGGCGCGGTCGTCACCGGACCCAACCCGATAGACAGCATGGCGATCGCCGTCAGGCCGATGGGAGCCTTGATGTAGCCGCCGGGAACGGCTGCCAGCATGCATCCCACGGCGATCGCGTAAGGGATGTCGGGGAATATGAGGTGGACAATGACGCCCGCGGTACCGCCGACGAACAGCATCGGGAGGACGTTGCCGCCGATGAACCCGGCGGACAGGCTCAGCGCCATGGCCAGCATCTTGCCGACCAGCACCAGGAGGAGCAGCCCCACACCGATCGTCGCAGAGTTGTTGATGACCAGGGTGAGCTGGCTGTTGCCCGATCCCAGAGTCAGGGGCAGCGCGAACGCCAGGAAGCCGACCAGGCCGCCGCCGACGAGGCCGCGCACGTAGCGGTTCGGCATCTTGGCCGCCAACCGCTGGACGACTTTGACGACGATCACGAACACGATCAGGACCACGCTCGAGGCGGCGCCGAGCGCCACGCCAATCAGAAGTTGCCCGGGAGTGAACTTCTCGACGGGGATCGCGAAGCTGTTGAGGAACGTGGTGCCGACCACGCCGAAGTAGAGGCCAAAGGCTACGGTCGCCGCGATCAGCTGTGGGATAAGCGCCTCGACGTACTTGGCCCGTGGTGTGGGGGCAAGCTCACCGACGAGGAGCGTTCCCAGGATGGGTGACGTGAACGAGCCGCCGAGGCCGCCGGCGATGCCCGCCATCGTCGCCTCCAGGCGGGCGTCCTCGTTGCCGGGCCAGCGGCGGGAAGCGATCCACGAGGCGAGACCCCCGCCCATCACCACGAGGGCAAACGACGGTCCGAGGCTCGCCCCGGCCACCGCTGAGACGAAGGCAAGCCCCACCCACGCGGGCGCTGTCCGGTGGTGGACCTCACCTGACTCGATCATGGCGACTCCACCGGGGATCTGCTCGGGGGCGTGCCACCATCCGCGCAGCGCGGCGACGATCACGCCGCCTGCGGCCACGAAGGGGATCCACCACCACTCACCGGACCACGCTTCCCAGCGCGGCTTGCCGAAGATGGTGTCGGTCAACGCTCCCGTGGCGCCGAGGTAGGCCAGGCCGAGCAGGCCAATGGCGAGTCCCACGACGATCGCGACGACAAGCAGCTCTCGATACCAGGGCCGATCTAGGGGCAGCGGGGTTGCCATGGGATCCTCCCTCCAGGCGCAAGCGCGTTTGACGATGGGCCGTGCGGCTCCACCGGCTGCCCCCGACGGGCATGCGATTCTTCATCGGGCAATGCGGAGCCGACCAACACGCCCGCGCCCGCAAGGATGCAATCTGTAGCGCCTCACCGAGATGAATGCAATACTGCGGCACGATGACTACCCAGTCCTGGTGCATCATCCGTGACGTCACCCTCAGTCGGGCGCTCGTCCCGGCGACCTCATCCCTGATCAGCAGGAGGGACCGATGACCCACGGCTCGGGGGCCGGACAGGACCATCCCAAGGGCCTCGCCCGGATTCTGCCCATCGCGTCGTGGCTCCCGGGCTATCAGCGGTCCTGGCTCAAGGGAGACCTGGTCGGCGGCCTGTCCGTCTGGGCGGTCACGGTCCCGATGTCCCTCGGCTACGCCACGATCAGCGGCGTCCCGGTGCAGTACGGTCTCTACGCGGCCGCCGCGGGGCTCATCGCCTTCGCCCTGTTCACCACATCGAGACAGGTCACCGAGGGCCCGAGTTCCATGACGGCCCCGGTACTGGGCGCAGGAGTCGCCGCCGTCGCCGCCACGGGATCGGCTGAAGCCGTCGCCTTCGCGGCCGCGGTGGTGCTGTTCGCCGGCCTGCTGTACCTGCTCTTGTACGTACTGCGGATGGGATGGATCTCAGACTTCCTCTCCGCCAGCGTAATCACCGGCTTCATGTTCGGCGTAGCGATCAACGTCTCCGCCGGCCAGCTGTTCAAGATCACGGGCACAGAGTCGTCGGGGTCGAACACCTGGCAGAAGCTCTGGGCATGGTTCGCGAGCCTGGCCGACGCGAACAGGGCGACGTTCGTCATGGGGTTGGTCGCCCTGCTGATCGTCTTCGGGCTCAGATTCGTGGCCCCGAGGATCCCGGGCGGCCTCGTGGCCGTGGCGGTCGGGATGCTGGCCACGGCAATCCTGGGCCTGGGCGACCGCGGCGTGGCGCTGGTCGCAAAGGTGCCGACAGGACTGCCGAGCCTGGTGCTGCCGAGTCCCAGCTTCGTCGCCGACCACATCGCGACGATCGCGGCCACCGCGGTCGGGGTGCTGCTGATCGGCGTCTCGGTGAGCACCGCGGCGGTGCGCCAGTACGCCACGAAGCACGACTACCGGATCGTCGTCAACCAGGAGATGCTGGCGCAGGGGATGTCCAACGTCGCGTCCGGGCTCTTCCAGGGTATCTTCGTCGACGGCAGCCTCTCGAGAAGCCCCATCAACGACCAGGCGGGCGCCAGGTCGCAGCTGTCGAACCTGTTCCAGGCCGTCCTGGTCATCCTTACGCTGTTGCTGCTGGCGCCCCTGTTCTCCTACCTGCCCGAGGCCGTGCTGGCGGCGATCATCATCGAGGCCGTGATCATCGGGATGATCGACGTCCCCGAGATGAAGCGGCTTCTCGTCGTGAACCGGACGGAGTTCGTCATCGCTCTCGCCGCGCTCCTCGGGGTCCTCACGTTCGGGGTTCTCTGGGGCGTCTTCATCGGAGTGGGCCTGTCGATCATCTGGCTGCTGAAGGTCTCGTCCCGACCCGGCATCGCCGAACTCGGGCGCAAGGCCGGTACCGACGCCTTCGTCGACGTGACCGATGACCCCGCCGCCGAGACCCGCCCGGACCTCGCCATCGTACGCTTCGACGGCGGGCTCTGGTTCGTGAACAGCGGAACGCTGGAAGATCGCCTGCGCGAGATCCGAGTCCGGTCGGCGGGGGACCTCAAGGGCGTCATCCTCAGCATGGAGGGCGTTGACTATATCGACGCAGAAGGCGCCGACACGGTGAGGAAGATCGCCCAGGCGGGTCTCGACCACGGCATCGCCTTTCATCTGGCGCGGGTCAAGCCCAGCGTCCTTGAGGTTCTGAAGCGGGATCGCGTCATCGACGTGATGGGAGCCGGACACATCCACGACAACGTCGAGACGGCCGTGCAGACCTACAGCGACGAGCATTCCGCGACCTGATGCTTCGACGGGTCTAGGCTGTCGCGGGTCGCTCGTCCTGCGGTAGCCTCGTTGGACGTCAAGCTCATCCACGGGTGTGCGCGGCTCGAGCGGCTCGGCTGACCGCGTTGTTCTTCACGGGGCGAATCCCCGAGAAGCCTCCGGGTTCGGCGCCCGAAGCGGAGCCGGAACCTGCATAGCCGACTCCCGCGCCCTGCATGCAGTTCTGAGGCCACGCGCCTGGATGTGGAGGATCGCGGAGCAGCGGTGCCGGATGTGGGTCTGCGGGCCGAGGTGTTCGCGGCCCTCGCTGCTCGCACACGCGGAGCGGACTGCTGATGGGGAAACCCGCCTCGCTCAAGCCGCCGCTTCCTCGCCGGGCGGCCCCGGCGGCCGCGGCGACTGCGCCACGAACGTGCGTCTCGACAAGGCCGGATGACCGCGTGGTAACGTAGTGTGCGCAAATCAGAACGCAGTGTCTTCATTCAAGATGGAGGACCACTCATGCCCATCGCCAAGAAACAACACATGACCGTCGCCGAACGCCAGGCCGCCGGGCGCGAGGCGCGCAGGGCGGCGCCCCGCACCGCGCACGGCTCGTGGACGCCGGCCGCGGACCGCCCCGACCCGATCGCCCTCCTGCTCGCCCAGGATGAAGACCGCATGGAGGATCTCGTGCCGATCCGCTGGGGCCGCATGTCGGCCTCGCCGTTTGCCTTCTACCGCGGCTCGGCGGCGCTGATGGCCGCCGACCTCGCGCCGCTGCCGCGCACCGATCTCACGGTCCAGCTTTGCGGCGATGCCCACCTGGCGAACTTCGGCATGTACGGCTCGCCCGAGCGGGAGCTGCTGTTCGACGTCAACGACTTCGATGAGACGCTGCCGGGACCGTTTGAGTGGGACCTCAAGCGCCTCGCGGCGAGCTTCGTCATCGCGACCCGCCACAACGGCCTTGGCGAAGACGTCGCCCGCGAGACCGCGCTCGCCGCAGCGCGCTCCTACCGCCAGCACATGGCCTCGTACGCCGAAATGCGCGAGCTCGACGTGTGGTACTCGCGCGTCGTCGCCGACGACCTCCTCCAGATGGCACGGGCGGCCATCGCTGCCAAGTCCGGCGCCAAGTCTGGCACCAAGGCCGACGTCAAGTCCCCTACGAAGGCTGGGCTCAAGATGGCCGAGAAGGGCTTCGCCAAGGCGCGCGGCCGCGACAGCCTCCAGGCGGCCGGTAAGCTGACCGAGGTCGTCGACGGCGTGCGGCGCATCGTCGACCAGCCGCCTCTCATCATGCACCTCGACATGCTCAACGATTCGGAGAACACCCACCGCCTCTTCGAGCAGTACAAGGCGACCCTCGAGGACGATCGCCGCGTGCTCCTCGAGCGCTTCCAGATCACCGATATCGCGCGCAAGGTCGTCGGCGTAGGCAGTGTCGGCACGCGCTGCATCATCGTGCTGCTGCTTGGCCGCGACGGCGACGACCCGCTGTTCCTGCAGATCAAAGAGGCCGGGCCGTCGGTGCTCGAGCCCTACCTCGGCAGGAGCAAGTTCACTCACGCCGGTCATCGGGTGGTGGCCGGGCAGCGCCTCATGCAGGCAGCCAGCGACATCTTCCTCGGCTGGATGACCGGCAAGCCGGCGGGCCGCCCCTTCTACTGGCGTCAGCTGCGCGACATGAAGGGCTCGGTCGACACCGAGCTGCTGAAGGCTCCCGGTCTGGAGATCCTCGCCACCCTGTGCGGCTGGGCCCTGGCCCGCGGTCACGCGCGCTCGGGGCGGCGCATCGCCATCGCCTCGTACCTCGGCGTGAGCGACCGCTTCGACCAGGCGATCGCCGACTTCGCGCAGTCATATGCGAACCAGGCCGAGAAGGACTACGAGACCCTGACGAAGGCCATCAAGCAGGGCAAGATCCCGGTCGAGAGCGGGATCTGACCGCCACGACCGACGTGAGTGAGACAGAGGACGGGCTGGGCGCCGGCGGCGCTCCCGACGTGCCGCCGGGGGCGCCGCCGGCGTTCCATCTGCTGGCCAAACCGACTGGCTCAGTCTGCAACCTCGACTGCGCCTACTGCTTCTTCCTGGAGAAGGAGAAGCTGTACCCGGGGGCGCGCTCGCGCATGAGCGATGAGCTGCTCGAGCGCTATATCCGGCAGCTCATCGAGGGGCATCGCGCACCCGAGGTCACCATCGCCTGGCAGGGCGGTGAGCCAATGCTGATGGGCCTCGAGTTCTTCCGCCGGGCGGTCGCGCTGGCGAAGAAATACGCCCGCCCCGGCATGACGGTGAGCCACTCGATCCAGACCAACGGCACCAAGATCAACGGCGACTGGGCGCGCTTCTTCAAGGACAACGGCTTCCTCGTCGGCCTCAGCGTCGACGGACCGCGCGAGCTGCACGACGCCTACCGCCGCGACAAGGCCGGTAAGCCCACGTTCGACAGGGTCATGCGCGGCCTCGCGGCCCTGCGCGAGCACGGCGTCGAGTGGAACGCGCTGACCACGGTGCACGCCGCCAACGCCGAGCATCCAGTGAAGGTGTACCGTTTCCTGCGCGACGAGTGCGGTGCGCAGTTCATCCAGTTCATCCCTATCGTCGAGCGGCCCACCGTGGACGGCGTGCCGTATGGAGACGCGGTCACCGACCGCTCGGTGACAGCCGCGCAGTGGGGCGCCTTCCTCAACGGCGTGTTCGAGGAGTGGGTACGACGCGACGTCGGCGAGGTCTATGTGCAGCTGTTCGACGTCGCGCTGGCCAGCTGGTACGGCGAGCCGGCGGGCCTCTGCGTGCACTCGCCGACCTGCGGTGCCGCGCTTGCCCTGGAGTTCAACGGCGACGTGTACGCCTGCGACCACTTCGTGGAGCCGGCGTATTTGCGAGGCAACATCGGCGAGCGGCACCTCGCGGAGCTCGTCGGCTCGCCCGAGCAGCGGCAGTTCGGCCGGGACAAGCTCGACACGCTGCCGCTCTACTGCCTCGAGTGCGACGTGCGCTTCGCCTGCCACGGCGGCTGCCCCAAGGACCGTTTCATCACGACGCCCGCCGACGGGGCACAGCCGGGTGAGCCGGGGCTCAACTACCTCTGCCCCGGCTTCAAGGCGTTCTTCCACCACATCGACGCGCCGATGCGCCGCATGTGCGAACTGCTGCGCGCCGACCGTGCCCCGTCGGAGATCGTCGCGGAGTACGGCGCCGAAAACGCCGCCGACACGACCCCGGGAGGACACCGGCCATGACCCGACCCACCGTCGACGAAGACCTCTGCATCGGCTGCGGCCGCTGCGAGGAGCTCTGCCCCGCCGTCTTCGAAGTGGGCGATGACGGCTACTCGCACGTCATCGACGCGGAGGGCTGTGAGGCCGCCGGCTGCTGCGAGGAGGCGGCCGAAGAGTGCCCCGTGGACGCCATCTCGCTGGCGTAGCGCCCGACGACAGGATCTCCGCCATTCCTCTCCATTCCATCCCGCGGCCGGCACACTCCCTGCGCGGATATACTGAAGGTGCCAACTAGTCAGAAGGCGATGTGAACCACGGCGAACATGACCCGGTCCTTGAAGAGGCCACACGGCGGCTCGTCGAGGAATTCAGTCCGAGCAAGGTCTACCTCTTCGGATCGAGAAGTCGCGGCGACGCCACGCCTGACAGCGACTATGACTTCATGGTTGTCGTCGCTTCAAGCGCCGAGCGCCCCCTGAGAAGAGCCCAGAAGGCGTACCGCGCTCTGCGGGGTCTGGGTATTTCCAAGGACGTCATCGTGACCACTTCCGCCCGCTTCGACCGTATGAAGATCCTGGCAGCATCTCTCGAGCATGAGGTCGCCACCGAGGGTCTCCTGCTCTATGGATGACGGCCTCCGCGAACTCGTTGACGCCTGGCTCACAAAGGCCTCGCACGATTTGCGCGCGGCCGAGGAGATCGTCGAGTTCGCGACGGAGCACCTGGAAACCCACGAGAACTAGGCGCCGTTCACCCCCGGCTAACATGGGGCATCCATATTCGAACCTCAAGACGTAGACCGACGAGCTTGCCACCGATTAAGGAGTGATGAACTATGGCCGAACCCTTCCAGGGCGTCATCAACGTCGACATCCGGGATTCGACGCCCGACTGGGCGCCGTTCGAGCCGCCGCAGGCTCCGGACGGGGCGCCCAACGTCGTGTACATCGTGCTCGACGACGTCGGCTTCAGCGCCATGTCGTGCTACGGCGGACCCATCCCGACGCCCAACATCGACAAGATCGCCGCCGACGGCGTGCGCTTTGCGCAATGGCACACCACGGCGCTGTGCTCGCCGACGCGCTCGTGCCTGCTCACCGGCCGCAACCACACGCGTAACAGCATGGCGTGTATCACCGAGGCGGCCATCGGCTTCCCCAACGCCAGCGGCACCGTCCCGCCGGAGAACGGCATGCTGCCCGAGATCCTCGGCGAGCTCGGCTGGAACACCTACATGGTCGGAAAGTGGCACCTCTGCCCCACGGACGAGATGAACCTGGCGGCGCCGCGCCGTAACTGGCCGTCCGGGCGCGGCTTCGAGCGCTGGTACGGCTTCCTCGGCGCCGAGACCAACCAGTGGTATCCGGAGCTGGTCTACGACAACCATCCGGTGGAGCAGCCCAAAACGCCGGACGAGGGCTACCACTTCACCGACGACATCACCGACAAGGCGCTCGAGTTCATCAAGGACGCTCAGGCCATCGCCCCGGACAAGCCGTTCTTCCTCTATTACGCTCCCGGCGCCTGCCACGCGCCGCACCAGGCGCCCCGGGAGTGGATCGACAGGTTCAAGGGGCAGTTCGACATGGGCTACGAGGCGATGCGCGAGCAGACGCTCGCGCGCCAGAAGAAGATGGGCCTCGTACCGGCCGAGACCGAGCTGCCGCCAGTCAACCCTATCGGCACGACCGAGATGCGCACGGGGCCCGACGGCAAGCCGTTCCCCGCGCTAGACGTGACCAAGCCGTGGGACACCCTGTCCGACGGCGAAAAGAAGCTCTTCGCGCGCATGGCCGAGGTCTACGCGGGCTTCCTCGCCCACACGGACCACTACATCGGAGTACTGCTCGACCACCTCGAGTGGGCAGGGCTGCGCGAGAATACGCTCGTGATCCTGGTCTCCGACAACGGCGCCAGCGGCGAGGGCGGTCCGGACGGGTCGGTCAACGAGAACCTGTTCTTCAACGGCATCCCCGACGACCTCGAGACCAACCTCAAGATGCTCGACGAGCTCGGCGGTCCCAAGACGTACAACCACTACACCAACGGCTGGGCGATGGCCTTCAACACGCCGTTCAAGATGTGGAAGCGCTACGAGTTCAACGGCGGCACCGCCGACCCGTGCATCATCTCGTGGCCGGCGGGCTTGAAGGCCAGGGGCGAGATCAGGGAGCAGTACCACCACGCGATCGACATCGTCCCCACGGTGCTCGATTGCCTCGGTATCGAGAGCCCGGCGACCATCAAGGGACACGTGCAGAGCGCCTTCGACGGCGTAAGTATGCGCTACGCCTTCGACGACGGCGCCACCGCAGGCGCGCGCACGACCCAGTTCTACTCGATGCTCGGTTCCCGCGGCATCTGGCACGAGGGCTGGAAGGCCGTCACCACTCACCCGACCATCGCCGGGTGGAGCAACTTCAACGACGACGAGTGGGAACTGTACCACACCGACGTGGACCGGTCCGAGCTGCACGACCTGGCAGAGGAGCACCCGGAGAAGCTCAGGGAGCTCCAGAGCCTGTGGTTCGCTGAGGCCGGCAGAAACGGCGCGTTCCCGCTCGACGACCGCTCACCGCTCGAGATCATCCTCACGCCGCGGCCAGTGCTCGCGCCGCCGCGCGACCGCTACGCCTACTTCCCCGGCACCGCCGACGTACCGGAGCAGCAGGCGGTCAACATCCGCAACCGCTCCTTCGCGATCGGGGCGCTCGTCGACATCCCGGCGCCCGGCGCGGAGGGTGTGCTGTTCGCCCACGGCGCGCGTTTTGGCGGGCACGCCCTCTACGTCAAGGAGAACCGCCTCCATTACGTGAACAGCTTCGTCGGCATCGTCGAGCAGAAGGTCGACGCGACCGAGGATCTGCCGACCGGTGAGGACCTCATCCTCTCCGCATCCTTTGACAAGGACGGCGAGGACCCACCCGGCGTCGCCACCGGAATGCTGTCGCTGTACTACGGAGACAAGAAGGTCGGCGAAGGCCGCATAAAGACCCAGCCGGGCTTCTTCTCGCTGGCCGGCGAGGGTCTGTGCGTCGGGCGCGACAGCGGCGATGCCGTCACCGACGACTACCCGGGCGAGTCGCCGCACCGCTTCACCGGCGGCACGATCAAGCGCGTGGCCGTCGACGTGAGCGGCGAGCCCTATCTGGACCTCGAGCGCCAGGCCCAGGCGATGCTGGCCCGGGAGTAGACACCGGCGAGGCACGAGAAGCGGCGGGGCGGCCCTGCGGCCGCCCCGCCCTTCTCGGCCTGCGGCCGCGGTGATAGCCTGACGCGTGGCCGCCAACCCCGACAAGGACCCGCGCCCTGTCATCCACGCTTGACCTGCCCGCGCTCGTCCGCCAGCTTGCCGGTCGCACCGCCGGCGCGGAGGCCAATGTCCAGGCCGACGTGCGCACTCTGCTGCTGTACGGCGGCCTCAACCTCGGCGAAGACGACCTCGTTGAAGCCGAGCTCGAGGTCCAGGTCGGCGGTGGCCGGCGCATCGACATCGAGACCGGCCTTACGGCCATCGAGATCAAGCGTGACTTGCGCAGCATGGGGGTGCGCGAACAGGCCGAAAAGCAGCTGGCCGGTTACGTCCGCGCGCGCACCACCGCGCTCGCGCAGCGCTACGCGGGCATTCTCACGGACGGCGCGGAGTGGCGTCTGTATCACCTTGTGGACGACGAGCTCGAGGAGGTCTCACACTTCGAACTCACTCCTGGTCGACCAGACGTGGAGGGCCTCGTCGTCTGGCTCGAAGGCGCGCTGGCTACCGCTGAGGCCATCGCGCCGACACCGAAGGAGATCGAGCGCCGCCTCGGCGCTTACAGCTCGGCGCACGCGCTCGCCTATGCCGAACTGCACCGGCTCTACGACAGGAATCGCGCCGACCCAACGGTCGCCCTGAAACGACAGCTCTGGGCGCGCATGCTGCGCACGGCGTTCGGCACCAACTTCGTCGACGACGACCAGCTATTCATCGACCACACGCTGCTCGTGGTCTCCGCCGAGGTCATCGCGCACTCCGTGGTGGGCCTCGACCCGGCGCTGTTGCCACCGGCCTCGGTGCTCAGCGGTCAGCGCTTCGCCCAGGCCGGTATCGCCGGCGTCATCGAGCAGGACTTCTTCGACTGGGTGGTGGAAGTGCCGGAGGGCGAGGCCTTTGTCCAGGCGCTCGCCAAACGGCTCACGCGTTTCGCTTGGGAGCACGTCGAGCACGACGTCATGAAGGTGCTTTACGAGAGCATCATCAACGCCGACTGGCGCCACCGCCTCGGCGAGTACTACACGCCCGACTGGCTGGCCGAGAGCATCGTCATCGAGACCGTGGACCGGCCCCTCGAGCAGCGCGTCCTCGACCCAGCTTGCGGCTCGGGCACGTTCCTCTTCCAGGCCGTGCGGCACTACCTGGACGCGGCTGCCGAGGCCGGCATGTCAGACGCCGAGGCGATCAGCGGCGCGACCGAGCACGTGCTCGGGATCGACGTGCACCCTGTAGCCATCACGCTGGCGCGGCTCACGTACCTGCTCGCGATCGGCCGGGACCGGCTGCAAGCGCCCGGCCGCCCCAACATCCAGGTCCCCGTCTGGCTGGGAGACTCGGTGCAGTGGCGCACCGCGGGCGCCAGCCTGTGGGCGCACGACGGCCTCACGATCAACGTCGACGATGACGTGCAGTTGTGGGCCAGCAAGCTCCACTTCCCCACTCGCCTGCTCAACGATGCTTCCGAGTTCGACCGCCTCGTCGAGGAGCTAGCGCACCGCGCGGCCGCTCGCGAGTCTGGCTCCAAGCCGCCTTCGCTGGCGACCACCTTCAGCCGCTTCGCCGTACACCCGGACGACCAGAATGCCGTGCAAGAGACCTTCGCCACGATGTGCGAGCTGCAGGACAAAGGGCGCGACCACGTCTGGTCGTTCTACGTGCGCAACCTCGCGCGGCCGCTGTGGCTGAGCCAGACGGACAACCGCGTCGACTGCATCGTCGGCAACCCGCCCTGGCTCGCCTACCGCTTCATGACCATCGAGATGCAGGTCGCCTTCCGCGAGATGAGCGAGGAGCGAGGCCTGTGGGCTGGAGCGTCCGTCGCCACGCATCAGGACCTGTCGGGACTGTTTCTGACTCGCGCCGTGGAGCTGTACCTCAAGCCGGGCGGTCGTTTCTCGCTGGTCATGCCACTCGCGGCTCTGTCACGCCGGCAGTTCGCGGGCCTCCGAACGGGCCGGTATCGAGTCGCCTCAGGTCAGCTGACCGTTGCTTTCGACACCCCCTGGGATCTGCACGGGATCAAGCCGAATCTCTTCCGCGTTCCACCGAGCGTAATCAGAGGTACACGCGGTGACATCACGCGCGAACGCCCCATAGTCACTGAACCAGTGGTTGATGCAGTGCCGCTGCCCGCCGAGACTGAGCGCTGGAGCGGCCAGCTGCCCGGCCGCAACATATCGTGGGCGCTGGCCGCGCCGCATGTCACGCGCACCGCGGCCGGCGTGGAGGTCGCCCGCGACGCGCCGGCCAGCCCCTACCATTCGCGCTTCTCGCAGGGGGCTACTTTGGTGCCGCGCTTCCTGCTCATGGTCGAGGACGCGCCGTCTTCGCCCATTGGTGTGGCGGCCGGCAGGCGCGCAGTCCGCAGCCGACGAAGCGCGATCGAAAAGCCGCCGTGGAGGCATCTCGAAGGTCTCGAAGGAGCCGTTGAGCAACAGTTCGTGCGACCTGTACATCTCGGCGCAAATCTGCTTCCGCATCGCGTCCTCGAACCTCGACTGGCCGTCATCTCATGGGACGGATCGAGAATGCTGTAGGGCGTCGATCCGCGCCTCGATGCCTGCCCGGGGCTCGCCGACTGGTGGACGCGCGCCGAGACCGTATGGGACGACAACAAGGGCGAGAGTCATCTGACCCTTCTCGAACGTATCGACTTCAGAAACGGGCTCTCGCTCCAGTTCCCGATGTCGCCAAACCGAGTGCTCTACACGAAGAGCGGCCAGTACCTGGCCGCGGCGCGACTCGACGACACCAGTGGGGTAGTCGATCAGTCTCTCTATTGGGCGAATGCCAGCTCGCTGGATGAGGCTAGATACCTCACGGCGATTCTCAACGCCCCCAGCTTGACGGAGTTGCTGGCTCCACTACAGTCGCGTGGCGAGCACAACCCGCGTCACTTCGCCAAGCTCGTCTGGCGCCTGCCGATTCCCCTCTTCGATCCGGCGAACGCCGATCACCAGCAGCTCGTCGAGCTGGCCGCTCAGGCCGAAGCGCTTGCCGCGGCGACTGACGTCTCCGGCAAGCGCACCTTCCAGGTCCAACGCCGCCTGATCTGCGAAGAGCTCGAGCGCGTAGGCATCGCTGACGCGATCGACGCCCTCGTCCTTCGCCTCCTCTCGCCGGAGTAGGTCACTCGTACCAGATGCCACTGCCGCGCCGGGTGATGTGGCCCTGTGCGACGAGCGCTCGGAAGTGTTGCTTCAGGGTGTTGCGACTCGCGGACCGACCTGAGCGAGCACTGTCTGGCGCCCTGATCGCCCACAGCCGATGCGCCGTGGTGTATCATATGTGAGACACCAAACGCGAAGAGAGCAGGCCCGATGCCCGCGACCAAGGCGGCCTACGCCGCCGAGTTGACCGCAGTCATGCAGCGCGACGGCGTGAGCCGCGCCGAGCTCGCGAGGCGCATGCACACCAGTCGCTCGACCGTCGGCCGTGTCCTGGACCCCGCCGACGAGTCCGTGACGCTCTCCACACTCTCGCGCGCGGCCGCAGCCCTCGGCCGTGAGCCGGCCGTCTCGCTCGCCCCGGAGCGGGCTTCAGTGCTCTTGCAGCGCAATCGCGAGGAGCTTAGGCGAATCGCCGAGGAGCACGGTCTTCAGAACGTCGTAGTGTTCGGCTCGGTCGCGCGTGGGACCGACACAACGGACAGCGACCTGGACCTCGTGGCCGACATTCCGGAGGAGCTTGACCTGTTTGCCGTCGCCGTGATCGAGGAGGCGATGAGCGCGGCGCTCGGCCGCAAGGTCGATCTCGGCGAGCGCAAGTGCCTGAAGCCCCGTATCCGCGAGGATGTCGAGAGAGATTCGGTGCCTCTGTGATGGGCCAGGACCGCACGATCGAGCAGTTCCTGCATGACATGCGCGACACGGCTGACGGCGTGGCCCGCCTCGTCGCCGATACAGACCGCGAGACGTTCATGAGCTCACCCACGGGATCGTGGGCCATCGAGCGAGGCATCATTCAGCTTGGCGAGATCGCCTCTCAGTTGCGCGCCCGGCACGGTGACTGCGTCGAGACGCACCCCGAGCTCGACCCGCCCGGCATGCGCTCGGCGCGCAACATCGTCGTCCACGGCTACGCCACGATCGACCGTGCGCGGATCTGGCAGATCGCCGTAGAGAAGGTGCCGGCAGTGGGCGTGGCCGCCGATTCGCTGCTACTCGCTCGTCCCTGACACTCGGGGACGAAGCGCGATGTGGCGGGCCGGCGGCTTGGCCGTGGCTGCCCCCGAAACTCGCCCCACCGGCAACATCTTCCTCAACGCCGGCGCAACACGTACTTCATGTTCGCGGGGCACAATGACCTCAAGCCATACGACGGCAACGACGGTCCGCCCCCCCGGCCGTCGGGACGAGACAGATGTACGGTGTGCCCCCACCGAGTCGGAGTCCCACCAAGCCCGGGTGTTCTACCTCCTCACCCGGGAGCCGTTGGCCCCACATGGGCCGCGACGACTGCCCCCCAGTCGTCGCGGCCCATCCCCCGTCTTGGGCGCGTACGTCAGAGTCCGGTCCCTCCGCGCGCCTGCCGGCCGCCAGTCACCAGCACGTACAAGCTGATGGCCGCCACCCATACGGCGAAGAGCAGAATGACCGGCTCGAAGAACGTCATGCTGAGGATGAGCACGGCGGCGGTCGCGAAGCCACTCACAGACGTCCAGAACGGCCAGTGGG
>JAPLCL010000299.1 GCA_026392265.1 Actinomycetota bacterium | reverse complement strand
GCACGCCGCCATCCTGCTGGGCTTTGAGGCCGTCT
Organism: Actinomycetota bacterium; assembly: GCA_026392265.1. GTDB lineage: Bacteria > Actinomycetota > Thermoleophilia > UBA2241 > UBA2241 > CAIXSE01. Next base: position 6,317 of record JAPLCL010000299.1, on the reverse strand, counting down.
TTGCGGCCATGGCCGGCATCGCCTTCGGCATGGACTCGGTGACCTGGCGGTTACTGGTGGGCGGCTCGCTGATGCTCAGCGGCGTGTTCATCGTGGAGCTGCTGCCAACGTCGAAAGGCGTGGTGGAGGAGATCGAGGCGGAGGAGGGGCCGGCCGGGTAGCCGCCGCGTTCGCCTGCTATCCTTCTGCCGAGCGGCCACGAGCCACGGAGGATCCGATGCCCGACACGCCATACGAAGACGTCCAGATCGAAGGGCACCTCATCGACTCGCTGATGATGCCGCACATCATGGACCAGATCATGGATCTCGACGGCGAGTTCGAGATGCTCACCTTCGAGGTCGGGCGCATGAAGGACGACCCGTCGCGCGCCGTGATGCGCATCTTTGGCCGCGACGCTGCCCACCTCGACGAGCTGCTGACGGCCATCACCGAGTTCGGCGTCGTGGCCGTCAAGCCGCAGGACGTCGTGCTCGAGGCCGCCGACATGGACGGCGTCTTCCCCGACGCTTTCTACTCCACCACCAATCTCGAGACGTTTGTGCGTGTGGATGCCGAATGGGTGCGCGTGCGGCATCCCGAGATGGACTGCGGTATCCGCGTGGACGAGGCGGGCGGCACGGCCGAGACGCTGGCGATGAGCGACGTGCGGGCCGGCGACCGTTTCGTCACCGGCCATCGCGGCATCCGCGTACTGCCGCTCGAGCGGCCGCGCGAGAGCCAGCCGTTCGAGTTCATGGCCTCGGCGGTCAGCAGTGAGAAGCCCAAGGCGCAGATCGTGCGCGAAGTGGCCCGCGAGCTGCGCCAGGTCAGGCAGCAGGGCAAGCTCACCATCGCCGTCGTGGGCCCCGCCGTGGTGCACACGGGGGCGGCGCCGCACCTGGCCCGCCTCATCGAGGCGGGCTACATCGGCGCCGTGTTCGGCGGGAACGCCATCGCCACCCACGACATCGAGTCCAGCCTGTTCGGCACCTCACTGGGCATCAGCCTCAAGGAGGGCACGCCGGTCCCCGGCGGCCACGAGCACCACCTGCGCGCCATCAACACCATCCGGCGCTGCGGCTCCATCGAGGCCGCCGTCGATCGAGGCGTGCTCACCAGCGGCCTCATGTACACCCTGATCAAGACGGGCACGCCGTTCGTGCTCGCCGGCAGCATCCGCGACGACGGCCCCATGCCCGAAGTGATCACTGACGTGATGGAGGCGCAGAGGGTCATGCGCCAGTACGCACAGCAGGCCGGCGCCTGCCTCATGCTCAGCACCATGCTGCACAGCATCGCCGTCGGCAACATGCTGCCGGCCTCGGTGCGCACCGTGTGCGTGGACATCAATCCGGCGGTCGTCACGAAGCTGGCCGACCGCGGCAGCTTCCAGACGGTCGGCATCGTCACCGACGTCGGCCTGTTCGTCGAGCAGGTGGCCGACGAGCTCGAGGGCTGAGGGGTCTCGCCGGGGTTCAGGGGGTACGCATGCGGTTCTACTCGCGGTTGGACGACGGGCAGTGTGAGCAGCTCCACGACGCAACGTTGCGCGTGCTACAGAGGACCGGGCTGATCGTCGATGAGCCCGAGGGACTTGAGCTGCTGCGTCGGGCAGGCGCGGCGGTGGACGGGAACCGGGTACGCATACCGGCGAAGCTCGTCGCATGGGCTTTGAGCGTCGCGCCCAAAGAAGTCACGCTGTATGGGCGCGATGGGCGGCCGGCGCTGCGCTGCGGCGGCTACGAGTACTCCTTCGGCGCCGGCAGCGACTGTATGAACTGCTGCGACCACCGTACCGGCGAACGCCGCCGCGCCGTCCTTACGGACGTCGTCGCGGCGGCGCGGGTGCAGGACGCCTGCGAGAACCTCGACTTCGTTATGAGCCTGTTCACGCCGAGCGACGTGACGCCTGAGGTGATGGACCGGCACCAGATGGTGGCGATGCTCGCCAACACCATCAAGCCCATCGTCTACGTGACGCTCAACGATGTGACGGCGCACCTCGACATCACCGAGATGGCGGAGGCTGTCGTGGGCGGGCCGCAGGCCTTGGCCGCCCGCCCGCTGGTCGCCTGCTACAAGAACACCCTGTTCCCTCTGGTGCACAACGCGGAGGCTGTCCGCACGCTGCTCGATCTCGCGGAGCGCAACCTGCCCTGCATCTACAGCCCCGTCTCGACCGCCGGCACCGTTGCTCCGATGACCGTCCTCGGATCCACAGTGGTCGTGAACGCCGGCGTTCTTGCCGGCCTCGTGATGGCCCAGCTCAAGCGCGAAGGCGCTCCGTACATCGCCATCGGCTGGGCCGGCGAGGCCCTCGACATGCGTACGATGGTCGACATCTTCTCGTGGCCCGACCACCGCGCCGTGTACTCGAGCCTGCTGCACTGGTACGGCCTGCCCATGTGGACGCTGGGCGGCGTGACCGACAGCAAGCTGCCCGACCAGCAGGCTGCGGCCGAAGCGGCTCTGACGTTGCTGGCCGACGCCGTGAGCGGCGGCCACATGATCCACGACATCGGCTTCATGGAATCGGCGTACACCGGCTCGCTCACACAGGTGGTGCTCTGCGACGACATCGCGGGGTGGGTGAGGGCGTTTCTGAAGCCCATCGAGATCACCGATGAGGCGCTCGGCCTGGAGGTGATCGAGCAGGTCGGTCCGGGCGAGCTCTTCCTGAAGCACAAGCACACGCGCCGGCACGCCCGCGAGCGCTGGCAGCCGCAGGTATTCGACCGGCGCTCGCGCGAGGAGTGGCTAGGCGGAGGGGCCGGAGGGCCTGCGGCCGCCGGCGCGGACGGCGGCCAGGCCGCCGCTGCCGTGGCCGCCGCACGCGGGGCGCAGATCCTCGCGCGGCAGGGGGTACCTGCGCTGCCGGCCGTAGTGCAAGCAGCACTCGATTCGATTCTCGCGAGAGCCGACGCGCGGGTGCGGCCGGCCTGACGGCCGGCGCCTCCCGCGCCGCCAGCCCTACGGCAGCTCCGGCAACCCGTCCTCGCCGATCGCCCAGAACGGGTTGTGGGCGACCTCCCAGGAGTGGCCGTCAGGGTCGGCGAAGTAGCCGGAGTAGCCGCCCCAGAAGCGCTCCTGGGCCGGTCGCAGAAGAGTACCGCCGGCCTCAACTGCGGCCGCCAGGGCCTCGTCCACCAGCTCCCTGCTCTCGAGGTTGATGGCCAGGGCGACGCCGATCGAGCCGGGTCGGGCTGCCGCCTGCCCGGCCTCCTCCGCCATGGCCTCCCGCGAGTACAGGGCAAGCCGTGACCCGGCGTTGCTGAAGAACGCCACGCTGTCCTGCGGCGCGCCGCTCAGCGGGTAGCCGAGCGCCTGATAGAAGCGCCTGGCCCGCGGCACGTCCGCGACTCCCAGCGTGATCACGCTGACTCTCGCCTGCAGCCCCATCGCCACACCTCCGCTCGTGCCGATGTGTCCAATGCTACCGCTGCTATTCCCCGTTCCGACAGGCTTGGCTACCACCCGCGCGGATATACTCCAAGAAGCCGCATCCGCAGTTCCCGACCTCATCGAGGAATGTCATGAAGCCACGCGAGATCGTCCCCAACGTCCATCTCATCGGCGCCGTCGACTGGGATCGCCGCCTCTTCGACGCGCTCATCCCGCTGCCCCACGGCACGAGCTACAACGCCTACTTCGTGCAGGGCAGCGAAAAGAACGCCCTCATCGACACCGTCGATCCTGTCCACTGGCAGTCGCTGTCGCGCCAGCTCGACGAGCTCCCCGCGCCGGACTACCTCGTGATCAACCATGTGGAGCAGGATCACTCGGGCTCGACGCCGATGCTCCTCGAGCGCTTCCCCGAGCTCACGATCGTGTGCAACGAGAAAGCCCGGGGGATGCTGATCGACCACCTGCACGTCGACGACGCGCGCTTCAATGTCGTCGCCGACGGCGACGAAGTCTCGCTGGGCGACAAGACGCTGAAGTTCCTGTTCACCCCGTGGGTCCATTGGCCCGAGACCATGAGCACCTGGCTGGACGAGGACAGGATCCTGTTCAGCTGCGACTTCTTCGGCTCGCACTACGCCACCAGCGACATCTTCGCCGACAAGCACGAGGTGTACGACGGCGCCAAGCGGTACTACGCCGAGATCATGATGCCGTTCGGCGCCCAGGTGCTGAGGAACATCGAGAAGGTGACGCAGTACCCGATCGCGATGATCGGCCCCAGCCATGGGCCCGTGTACGATGATCCGGGATTCATCATCGAGGCCTACCGCGACTGGGCCGGCGGCGAGCCGCAGAACATCGTCTGCCTGCCATACGTCACGATGCACGACAGCACTCGGCTGATGGTGGACCACCTCACGGCCGCGCTCACCGACCGCGGCGTGGCCGTGGAGCGCTTCGACCTCACCACGCTCGATGCCGGCGAGCTCGCCAGCTCGCTGGTCCACGCCGGCACCATCGTCCTGGGCGCGTGCACCGTGCTCACCGGGCCTCACCCTCTGGCCGCCTACGCGGCCTTTCTCGCCAATGCCCTCAGGCCGCGCGCCAAGTACGCCACGGTCATCGGCTCCTACGGCTGGGCCGGCAAGACGGTGGAGACCCTGGTCGGCATGATGCCCAAGCTCAAGGTCGAGCTGCTCGACCCGGTGATGGCCAAAGGCCTGCCACGCGCGGCGGACTACGCGGCGCTCGACGCTTTGGCCGACACGATCGCCGAGAAGCACAAGGATCTGGGGCCGCGCAACTTCGCCGACCTCACGGTCTGCCGGACCGATCCATCCTGACGCGAGCGGGCGCCGCCGCGTGAAGCGTGCACCTTGCTGACCGTCGTCCTCGGTCTGGGGTCGGCGCTGGGCTACGCGCTGCACGATTTCCTGATGGTCAAGGTGGTGCGCGCCGCCGCCGTCTGGACGGCGCTCACCTGGTCGATGGGTATCGGCCTCGTCATCCTGCTGCCGCTCGCGCTCGTGCTGAGCGGCCCGCCCAGCGGCTCCGCCGAATGGCGGGCCGTCGCCTTCGCCACGGCGAGTGGCGTCTGTGAGGCCGCGGGTCTCGGCGCCCTCCTGCGCGGCCTCGTCAAGGGCAATCTGTCGGTGGTCACCCCGCTCGCCTCGCTGGCCGGCGGCTTCGTGGCCGTCATCATGATCACCCGGGGAGAGCCGCTGCCGGCGCTTGCCGCGATCGGCCTGCCGCTGGCCGTGGTCGGAGGCTTGATGGCGTCGGTCGAGAAAGCGCCGAAGGAGGAAGTGCTCGGGCCGGACGAGAGCGCCGGGAATGGCGCGGGCGGGGCGGCCGGCGCCTCGGCGCCGGCCCGCCGGACCCGCGCAACAGCCGGCGCCGGCTGGGCGCTGCTCTCGTCGGCGCTCTGCGCCGGCACGATGCTGCTCTGCGTCGAGGCAGGCGCGCTGCACCCGGTGGCGCTCGCCGCCTACGGGCGGCTGGGGACGATGGTGGTGCTCGTGCCGATCGCGTTGGCGCTCGCCGGCCTGCGGCTGCCGCGCGCTCTCGCGCGGCGCGCGGCCTATGCCGGGATCTTCGACGCCGCCGCGTTCGTCGGGCTGGCGGCGGCGATCAGTGTGGGCCCGGTGGCGATCGCCTCGGTGGTGGTGGTGCAGGGCGGGACCATGGCCGCCATCCTTGGACTCCTTGTGCTGCGCGAGCGGCTCTCGCGGGTGCAGATCGCCGGAGTGGCGCTCACCTGCGTGGCGGTGGCGCTGCTCGCCACCGGGTAGCAGACTCGTCCGTCAGCGTCCGCGCCGCCGGCGCTCGGATAGACTGGCCGCATGCTGACCGTCCTCTCAGGCCTTCTGGCCTCTCTTTCCTATGCGAGCAGCGACATGTTTTCGCAGCGAGTCACGCGCGCGACGCGGCCGCTCACGCAGATGTTCTGGGTGCTCGTGACCGGAGCGATCGTCATCCTCCCTGTCGCGCTGCTGGTGGACGGACTGCCGGACGCCGGCGAATGGCGCGGTGCCGGGCTGGCTGCGCTCGCCGGCGTCCTCTACTTCGGCGCCCTCTTCTGCCTCCTGCGCGGCCTGCAGGTCGGCGACCTCGGCCTGATCTCGGCGCTCACCTCGCTGCAGGGCGCCTACGTTGCCGTCGTGGTGGTCCTGCTCGGCGTACCGGTCACGCCCGCCGTCGCCGTGGCGCTGGTCCTCTGCGTGGCCGGAGCTGTGCTCACGTCGTTCGAGGGCCGCGCCAAGTCGACCAAGGGGGCGCCATGGGCGCTGGTCGCCGGAGTCCTGTTCGCCTGCATCATGCTCTGCTACGCCTACGGCGATATCGGCTGGCTCTCGCAGTCGGCCATCTCGCGCACGGTCTCGCTCGTGGTCACGCTCCCGGTCGCGCTGCTCAGCGGCAGCGTCGCGGTG
>JAPLCL010000260.1 GCA_026392265.1 Actinomycetota bacterium | reverse complement strand
CCGTTCGATCGTCACCGTTGCAGGCACAGTGCGGCTTCTCCCACAGTCGCGCGTGAGCGGACTACCTGTGCGTGCGGGCGAAGTCCCCGAAAAGGTGGCCGCTCGGAGGGGGCGGCTGCGCTGCCGGCACGATCGTGCATGGTGTGACGCTGCGATGGCGAAGCTGCTTGTTGGCCACTGCCAACGGTCTGACAACGCAGCGGAGCTGCCTGGCATAAGTTGCCGCCATGGGCGGAATCGCGCCGAGGGTCTTGCTGCGACGAGCGGTCAATGCGAGGGGGCAGAGCCCCGGAACGCTCGAAGGTCAGCCTCGCACGACGGCCGCTGCTCACGCGCCGGTATCGAGCTGCTCCGGAGCTTCGCCGCCGACGCCCCGCTCTCACCGTGGGTACAGCTCATGGGTCCCGGCACCGGGGTGGCGCTCGACCTGCTGGCGCGAGCGCGAGCGCTGGTGCCGGGTGCCGAGCCTCTGTTCCTCCCCGCCGGGGCGGCCTTTCCGCGTGTCGACGCCGACCCCGACGCGCTGCTGCGGTTCACGCGTCTGGTTGCGCAAGAGATCCAGGCAGAGCAGTCCGAGCTTGAAAGCATACACAGTGTGTGTTCGGGCTGAACTTCACCGAGCTCGCCGGGCTGTTCGGCGTGACCCGCCAGGCGGTCAGCCTGTGGCTCGTCGACGGCCCCCCGTCGTCGCGGCTGGCGAAGGTCGCCGACGTTGCTTCCATCGCCGACATCCTGACGCACCGGCTCAAGACGGCCAGGATCGGCGGCATCGCGCGCAAGCCGACGGTCGCCTACGATGGCCGCTCGATGCTGGAGCTGATCGTCGCCGACGAGCACGAATGGTTGCTCGAGTCAGTGCGCCGGTCGTTCGATTACGCGACGACTGCATGATGCCGCTGCTCGTCACGCGCGGCGGCATCTACGTGCGCGTCGCGGACCCGGGCTGGGACGATCCGCTGACCGGCGCCTTCGCCAAGGCGCGCGGCAGCCGCTGGAACGCGCCGCGCGCCTTCCCGCTCGTCTATCTCAATGGTGACGTGCGTACGGCGCGGGCGAACGTGCTGCAGCGGTTCGCGGGTCTGCCGTACGGCCCCGAGGATCTCGAACCGTCGGCCGCCCCGGCGCTTGTGAGTACCGCGGTGCCTGAGGATGGGTTCGTCGACGTGGTAAGTAGGGCCGGGTGCTCGGCGGTCGGTCTGCCGCCGACCTACCCCGTCGATGAGGATGGCGCCCCGGTGCCTCACGAGGCATGTCAGCCTGTGGGCCAGGCAGCTTGGGATTCTGGTCTGCCGGGCATCGCTTGTCGGAGCGCGGCGCCGGCGGCGCCGCGCGGAGGCGAGGAGATGGCCTGGTTCGGCAGGCGCGAGCCGCTCACGCCACTCGAAGCACGAAGCTTCCTCGACTGGTTCTGATCTCGATCACGCAAGATCGGCGACTTCCGCGGCTTCCCATGGCCTGGGACGCGATGCCATCAGCGGTCCCCATTCGCCTCAGCGGGCCTCGCGAGTCTCCAGGCAGGCTTCGTAGGTGGCCCGGTCGATCGGGATCCAGTCCGTGTGCTCCACTCCCCGCGCGTTTCTCGTGCCCGGGCCGACCGGGTAGGCGCTCGCGATCTTGATCCAGCGCTGCTGCTCGCGGGCGATCGCCCGCACCTCGTCGGCCAGCTCGGCGAAGTCCTGGTCCTGGCTGAACAAGATCACGACGTCACATGCGTCGGCCAGCAGGACGCGCACCCCGTCGAGGGCGATGCGCACATCGATGCCCTTCTCTTCGAGGATCGTGAACTCCACCGCCGAGCCGTCGTCCAGCCGCGCTCGCCGGCGCCGGCGCCGCAGCGGCCGCGCAGTGACCACCACACCCTCGGCGCGCATGCGCCGCAGCCTCAACGTCCAGTGGCGATGCAGCCGCGGACTTTCTTGGCGATCCGGCATGCCCGTGTAGAAGCGTGTCTGGACCAGATTCCAACCATGTTGCAGTGCAATGGCTTGAGCCAGACGAGGTACTCCGTAGGAGGCGGTCGTGAAGCCGAAGGCATCACGCGCGGCAGCGAAAAGGTTCTGGCCGTCGAAGAAGGCGATCGCACGGTTCGGCGCCGACTCGGCGTTCATCGGTGGCCACAAAGAATAACCCCGCTGGGGGCCTTGCGGCGCTGCCAGCGGGGAGTATAGGAGACAAGCGTAGCAGAACCGCCGCCCCGGTCAAGGTGGACGTTGCGGACCGCGGTTCGGGGCGGAGCCATCCGTTGCGAAGCGCTTGGTCGACGAGTCGGCGTCATACTGCCAGAGTAGCTGCGTGCAGCTGGGGCTGCGAGGCTGACGAATGGTCGACGCGGTGGACGTTGACTGGCGCGGGCGGGTGACGCTGGCGGCCTGGCGGTAGACCGGCCCCTCAGGCCGTGACCTCTAACCCCGCTAAGATGGCCGGAATCACGAAGGAGCTTCTGCCTTGACCGGCGACGACGTAGGGCGGCAGCATCACGTGACCTTCGAGTCGCTGCGCCACGTCGACGAGGACGGCATGGAGTGCTGGCTGGCGCGCGAGCTCATGGCGCTGCTGGAGTGCGCGCCGGGGGGCAAGTCCAAGCGCGTTATCCAGCAAGCCACCATGGGGTACCTCGAAGAGCAAGGCCGCCGGCACCCATCATGAGGCTCCGCATGGTACACTCGCGTAGCTGTCGTCAAAACGGCGACAATCACACAGAGGAGTGAAGTCATGAAGACCATTCCGCTGCGAGAGTTCCAGCGCGAAGGCGTGAAGGCGCTCGGCCCCGGGTTCTCCGCCGAGCCGCTGCTGCTCACGGGCCGGGATCGCGAGTTCGTTCTGCTCCAGGTGCCTCCCGACGATCGCAGCGCGGTCCTGGACCTTGCCGAGGGTCTCGCGGCGGTCCTGGCCCTGCGCCAGGATCAGGAGCGCGCTGTGGAGGCCGGCCTTGATGAGACCTCCATGGAAGACGTCGAGGCCGAGATTCGCGCAGCCCGAAACAGCATCGGTCAGCGGCAGCGCAGCGCGTGAGTCGAGCCGTCGTCCTGGATACCAATATCCTTGTCTCGGCGGCTCTGAGGCCCGGCAGCGACATCGCGCGGATCCTGGAGCGAGTACTCCTTCGACAGGCGCCCGTCTACGTCTGCCCGTCCATTGCGGCGGAGTACCGGGAAGTACTGAACCGACCGCGATTCAGGCCCAAGGGCCTCCCTCCCGCGTGGCTGCCCAGGCTGCTCCAGATCGCTTTTCACGAGCCGGAACCTGAGCCCTCGCCGCTGGAGGGGCCTGATCCAGACGATCTGGTGTTCCTCGCTCTGGCCAAGGCCATCGGGGCGGTGCTCGTGACTGGGAACCTCGCGGACTTCCCGACTGAGATTCGTGCCGGCGTGATCGTCATGAGTCCGTCGGAGTACTTGGGACAGATTCTGGAGTAGAGACGGAGAGCGTGGTACCACGCTCCAAGCAGTTGCCTCGCGCGGGTCACGCCCGCGCCGTCAGTAGCCTCATATGCAGTCGAAGAGGGCGTAGTCCTCGGCGCCCGCCGCGGACTGGCCGCCGCAGGCGCCGGCGGCGACGCAGTCGGCGCCGGCCGGAGCGGCGGCATCGCGCGCGGCCTCGGCTTCGGCCGCCAGTTCTTCGAGCATCGGCCGCACCAGGTCGCAGTAGGGGAACGGCGCCGCGTAGCCGGCCGGCCGTTCGTGGGCGCGAGCCGCGTAGTGCGCCTGCACCCAGCACTCGCCGCCACAGGCGTCGACGACCGGGCAGACGAGGCACTCGGCCCGGTCGCGGGCGCGCGCGGCGCGCAGCAGCCGCAGGCTGCTGGACGCGCGCCAGATCGTCGCGAGGCTCTCCTCGCGCAGTGAGCCGGCGACGAAGGCCGGGTCGCCGGCGGTGATCACGCAGGCGTGCACCTGCCCATAGGGGTCGATGGCGAGGTCGCGGCAGCCGGCGGCGCAGAGGTCGTTGCGGCTGCCGATGCGGCGGCGCCAGCTGGGGATGTTGTCGACCGTCAGGCCGACTTCGGCGGCGGTGACCAGCAGCTCCCGAACCGCCGCGAGAAGCTCTTCGCCGGACGGCGTCAGATCGGGTGCGTCGCGATTGGCGGCGGCTCCTGCGACTCCGCCGGCCTGGTGCGGCAGGATGAGGTGGAGCCGGCCGATCCCGGCGGCGCGCAGCTCGCGGGCGAGCTGCGTCAGGCCGGGCAGCGCCGGCCGCACGAGCACCGTGTTGGCTACCGGCTCGAGACCGACGGCCTTCAGGTTGGCCATGGAGGCCATGATGTCGTCGTAGCTGCCGGGGCCGCGGAGCTCGTCGTTGATGGCGCGCGGCCCGTCGATGCTGGCCAGGGGCCGAAGGAGGCCGCGCCCCGCGCGGCTCAGTTCGGCCGCGGTGGCCTCATCCACGTAGCTGTTGAAGAAGAAGCGCGCATGAGCCTGGTGTGTCCCGGTGATGTGGTCGAGCAGCTCGACGAAGTCGTCGCGCAGCAGCGGGTCGCCGCCGATGAACACG
>JAPLCL010000105.1 GCA_026392265.1 Actinomycetota bacterium | reverse complement strand
AACTTGAAGCCGCGCCGATAGTCGAACTTCTCGACGGCGCGCATGAGGCCGAGGTTGCCCTCCTGGATGAGGTCGAGGAGCGGCATCCCCCTGCCCATGTGGCGCCGGGCGATGGAGACGACCAGGCGCAGGTTCGCCTCGGTGAGCTTGCGCTTGGCGTCCATGTCGCGGCGCTCGATGCGCTTGGCCAGCGACACTTCTTCCTCGGCGGTGAGGAGCGGCACCCTGCCCATCTCCCGGAAGTACATGCGCACCGGATCGTTGGTGGTGGACTTCACCGAGAGATCGAGCTTGGGGGGAGCCTCCTCTTCGATGACGGGCTCCGCTTCGGCCGGGAGGCCCTCGCTCTCGATGACATCGATGCCAAGGTCGGCAAAGACGCCGTGGATCTCCTCGAGCTGTTCGGGCGTGAGATCGACGTCGCGCAGCGTCGCGGCGATGTGAGCGCCGTCGAGATAGCCTTGCTCGCGACCTTCTTCGAGCAGCCCGCGGACCTCGTCGGTGCACAGCACCGCGAGGTCGGCGGACGAAGAAGTGCGGTCTTCAGTGGGTTCGATCACTCGGCGACTCCTGCTCTTTGCGGCGTGCTTTGGCTAGCGGCGTGGCCATGGTGGTGGAGGCGGCGCGCCGAGCACGTTCGCCCCGTGCAGGCGCAGAAGCGCGAACCCGTGTGGGCTGGGGCGGTGAAAAGCGGACGCCAAGCTGACAGGTGATGATACCAGTATGCTCAGAGCCGAGCAAGACGAAACGACCGCGCCGGTCGGCTCAGTACGGGCTGGTCGTCGACCCATCGCCGTAGGGATCCACGCTCTGGGTCTGCTGCGGCAGCGTCCCGGCCTTGATCTGCTCCATGACCTGGACGGCCGTGTTGATCGGCACGGCGAACCCGATGCCTTCATTGCCGCCGGACTGCGAGTCGATCTGCTCGTTGATGCCGATGACCCGCCCATTGGCGTCGATAAGGGGACCGCCGGAGTTGCCGGGGTTGATGGCGGCGTCGGTCTGGATGCCGCCGGCGATCGTGGCGCCGTTGGGGGATTGCAGCTCGCGGTCGGTGGCCGAAACGACGCCGGAGGACAGCGAGAAGTCGAGACCCAGGGGGTTGCCGATGGCCACGACCGCCTCGCCCACGGTGGCCTTGGAAGAATCACCGAGGGTGACGGGCACGAGACCCGGCGTCTGGCTGGGATCGATCTTGATCAGCGCCACGTCGGTCGACTCGTCGGCGCCGACCACCGTACCTTCGACCTGCGTGCCCTGCGACCCGCTGCCCTTGAAGATCACGGTGACGGAGCTCACGGCCTGTCCGCTCTCACTGACGACGTGGGCGTTGGTCAGAATGTAGCCATCCTCGGAGACCACGAAGCCGGTGCCCAGCGCCTGCCCGCCGCCGGTCTGCTGGCCGAAGATGTCGTAGGTCCCCGGGAAGGTCGTCTGGATCTCGACGACGCTGCCGGAATTCGTCTGGTAGATCTGCTGCGGGGTCTGCCCCGTGGTCTTGAAGGCGGTCATGGCGCCTTTCACCGTGCCGGCCGTCTGGCCGCCGCCCACGAAGCCGAGCATATTGGCCACGACCAGGAGGACGGCCGCGCCCAGGAAACCGGCGGCCATCATCGCGAGGAAGCGTCTGGTTCTCATTGGTGCACTACCTTTCATCGCTGGCGCCGGGCGGCCGAGGGCCGCGAGCCAGGCGCGCAAGAGTGTGGAAGTCCCCGCCACCGCTGCGGAGACTCAGGTGAACGACCGTGCGGGGCACCGGATGGCGCCGCCGAGGTCCTGCGTGCACTAAAGGTACCCGCGGCTTCTGAGGATTCCCTGAGAGAGAGCTGAGGGCGGCCTGTGGGTAGCCGTCGCCGCCCACTCTCCACTTGGCCCCTACGCGCGACGATGTGCGAGGAGTAGGCTTACTCCAGGAGTGATTTCAGCGACCACCTCAGCAAAGGGAGCACCATGGCACACTTCGGCCCCGACGAAGCCATCGCACGTATCGCGGACTGGAAGGACAAGGACATCCGCTGGGAAGAGCTGGGCGGCGGCATCACCAACCACAACTACATCGTCTGGGTGAACGGTGGCCCCGGCAATCCCGGCGGCGCTAAGTACGTGCTGCGCGTCCCCGGCCAGGGCACCGATATGTTCATCGACCGCGATGTCGAGCGCGAGTGCATGATCCAGGCCGACAAGGTCGGCGTGGGCCCCAGAGTGGCCTACCAGATCGACCCGGAGGGCTCCCTGGTCATCGACTTCGTCGAGGGCGAGATCATGCACCCCGAGACGATGGCCGGGCACCCGGAGCGCATCAAGCAGGCTGTGGAGACCACGAAGATCTTCCACGACAAGGCCGTCTTCAAGAACGAGATCAAGATCTTCGACATGCTTCGCCGCTACACCAAGATCGCTCGGGACAACAACACCCCCATGCCGCCCGAGCTCGAGTCTCTGCTGGTCGCCATGGACGACATCGAGATGGCGACGGCGGTCGACCCACCCGCCGACGTCGCCTGCCACAACGACCTCCTCAGCGAGAACTTCATCGTCGACGCCGACGGCAAGATGTGGATTCCCTTCTTCGACCTCGGCGACTTCGTCATGGAGCATCCCTTCTCGCGCGAGGAAGAGCGGTTGATCATCGCCACGTACTGCGGCGAGATGGACGAAAGGCGCTTCGGCCGCATGATGCTCTACAAGAGCGTCTCGGCCGTTTGGTGGGGCGTGTGGGCGATGATCCAGCACACGTTCTCGAAGATCGAGTTCGACTACATGGAATGGGGCATGGAGCGGATGGCTCGTGCGCAGGCTGTCGTCGACGACCCCGACTACCGCGCGTGGCTCGCCAACGCCTGAGGGCGACGACCTGAAAGGAAAGGGGGCCGGGCGATAGCGAGCAGCCACCAGCTGGCGCGGCCGACGCGGGCGAGCCGTTCGTAGGGGGCCTGGGCAGCCGGCGCGCCCGCGGACGCGGCCTCGGGGCCGCCCTCGACGCCCTCAGGCATCATCCAGGCTCCCGTAGTCATGCGGCTCGATGGTCAGCGCCTGCCCCGGGTCGAGCAGCCGGACCTCCACGTCGGGGGCCTTTTCGGCGGCGAGCGCGGCGAAGGCCTCCGGGCGCTTGCGCGTCTTCTGGAACCAGGCGTAGGTGGCCTGCTTGCCGGCGTAGGCGGAGCCGGGCACGTAGAGCGTCCCCCAGTGGATGGGCACCGCGATCCGCGGGCGCAGCAGCGCCAGCGCGCCGGCGGCCGTGCGCGGGCTCAGGTGGCGCCCCTCGGGCGGCCGCACCCCCCACGTCTCGATGGGCAGGAGGGCCACGTCGATGCGCTCGTGCAGGTCCTCCATGCCGTCAAAGAGCGCCGTGTCGCCGGCGAAGTAGATCGTGGACGAGCCCTGGATGATGAAGCCGAGAGGCTCGGTGGGCGGCGAGAGCACCCAGCGACGGCGCGTGTGACTGGCGTGCACCGCCATGACGTCGACGTCGCCGACGTGCAGCAGCGTGTCGCGACGCGTCTCGATGACCGTCTTGAAGCCGACCTTATGGACGGTGCGCCCGACCAGCGGCGGTCCGATGACCACCGCCGACTTGGGAAGCATCTTCAATGAGGCCGTGTCCAGGTGGTCGATGTGCAGATGCGAGATGAGCACGGCGTCGAGATGGCGGCGCACGCCGGGCTCGGGCAGCGGTCCGTAGCGCCGCAGCGCCCCGGTCCAGCGCTTCAGCGATGGATCCGTGAGGATGCGTACGCCGTCCATCTCGATCAGCACCGTGCCGTGGCCCACATACGTGACTCGCGTAGATAGAGATGCCGTCTGCGTCGTCATGGCAGCACCGTCCTCCTCCCTCCGCGGTCGAGGCGACTGTACCCGGCCAACGTCGACCTCATGCGGTCGGCTCCCCGTATCGGCGGAAACGGCGGGGGGCACGAGTCTACGCACGGGCCGCGCCGGCCCTGAACGTGCACGCCGTAGCGGCGCTCAGGCGAGGCCCGCAGGCGCTCCGCGCGGTTCAGGGCACGTAACGCCGGCCGCCGGCGAACTCGCTCGAGTAGGGCTCGGCGGACAACGGGGTGACGCTGACGGGCAGGCCGGTCGCCGGGGAGTGGATCATGCGTCCTCCGCCCACATACATCCCCACGTGGTGGATCTGGCCGGAAGCGCCGCGGAAGAACACCAGGTCGCCGGCGCGCAGCGCGGTGCGCACGACCTTCGCGCCTTCCGCGAATTGCGGCGTGGCGTCGCGCGGGATGGTGACGCCGAGCGCCTGGTAGACGAGGCAGGTGAGGCCGGAGCAGTCGCAGCCGAACCCCGACGTACCGGCCCAGAGGTACTGCAGGCCGAGGAAGCGGCGCGCCTCCGCAGCGAGCTGCGCGCCGCTGGGCTTCGGCCAGGGCGCGGCGCGGCTGCGCAGCATGACCGCGGCGCGCTTCAGGTACGCGCTCCGTCCATCCAGCGTGGCGACCTGCACGGAGGAGGTCGTCCAGGCCAGCGCGGGGAGACGCGTGCCGTACGACAGCTCGATCACGCGCCCGGTCAGCGACGGCGTCTGCCACGTCCAGGCGGTCGGCCTGCGGATGACCGCCACGCTGTGCCCCGTCACCGGTCTCACGGAACTGAGCTGTCTCGTCGGCACCCAGCCCGGATAGCCGCGCGAGTCTCTCGGCGTGGGCTGGCCGGGCACGGCGACCTTGGACCAGGCGCCCGAGGTGGCGAGCAGGATCACGCGTGTGCCGTAGAGCGCCTGCGTCTCGAGCTTGCCGACCAGCCAGCGCTTCTGCGCGGTCGTCATCCCGGCGACCCAGGCGCGGGGGTCGGCCGCGACGGCCGGGGCATCGACGGGCCGCGCGAGCCCGGGCTTGACCCAGAGAGTGGCGACCGAGACGGCGATCCAGCGGGAGGACGAGGCCGCCGCGGAGACAGGCCACGCGAGCGCCGCGGCGGCGAGCATCACGGCGGCGAGCATCACGGCGCTTCGCAAGCATCTGAAGCACGCAGAGTGACCCACCCCCGCGGACCCTACAGGCTCGTCAGCAGCTGCAGCACGATGAGCAGGACGAGCAGGCCGACAACCGCGCTGAAGTCGGGGCCCGAGTCGCCGATACGCCACTTCGGGATCACGCGACGGAACAGGCCCAGATATGGTTCCGTCAGGCCGACGAGCGCCGCAGTCAAGCGGTGCACGGCGGTCCCCGGTCGCGGATTCAGCCACGACATCACCGCCCGGGCGAGGATGAGGAAGGCGTAGACCGTGATCGCGAGGTAGATAAGGTGGACTAAGCTGCTCATCGAAGCTCCTTGAAGCGGGATGCGCTTGCCTCGTGGTGGGCCGCCTTCCCGTGGTGAGTCTAGACCACGCCGTCCCGCCATGCCGCCCGCGGCCGCGTCAACCCTTCAGATACCGGTCGAACCAGTCCAGCACGATGTGAAAGCGCTGCACGCGGTGAGCCGGGCTGCCCGAGCGGGTCAGCTCGTGAGACTCCTCGGGGAAGCGCACGAGCTCGACCGTCCGCTTGAGCAGGCGGAGCGTCACGAAGAGATGCTCCGCCTGTTCGACGGCGCAGCGCAGGTCCTTCTCCGAATGCAGTATCAGGAGCGGCGTATGGATACGCTCGGCGTAGGTCGCCGGCGAGATACTGAGGTACGGCTCCACGTCCTCGTAGACGAACGTGCCGAGATAGCCCTTGAAGTCCCAGCCGATGTCGCTCGAGCCCCACTCCGAGACCAACTGATTCACGGCGCGCTCCGACACGGCCGCCTTGAACCGGTCGCTGTGGCTCACGATCCAGGACGTCATGTAGCCGCCGTACGAGCCCCCGATAACCCCCAGACGCTCACCGTCGACGAACTCGTACCGGCGCACGGCCTCCTCGATGACGGCCATGCAGTCGTCGAAGTCCACGGAGCCCCAGCCCGGGCCGGCCGCGCCGGGGCCGCGGATCGCCCGGGCCCACGCCTCGCCGGAGCCGGACGAGCCGCGCGGGTTCGAGAACACGACGACGTAGCCGGCGGCGCAGTACACCTGGAACTCGTCGAAGAAGGCGTTACCGTACTGGCCGTACGGCCCGCCATGGATGTTGAGCAGCGTGGGGTACGTCTGGCCGGGCTCGTAGCCGACCGGCTTCATGATCCAGGCGTCGACCGCGGAGCCGTCGGCCGACGTCGCCGTGAAACGCTCGGCGGCGGCGAGCTCGCGGCCGGCGGCGAAGGCGTCGCCGACGTGCGTGAGACGGCGCTCGGCGGCGAAGAGCTCGCTGAGCCGCATGGGCTCGTCGGCGGAGTACACGAGCCGACCGGCGGCGGCGTCGAAGCCGGTCACCGTGAGCTCGCCGCCCACCGCGAGCCGGGGGGCGCCGGATCCGTCGGCGGCCACGCGGTAGAGGTGGGTGTTGCCGTGGTCTTCGACTGCGAACACGAGGTCGCCGCCGTCCCAGAGCGGCTCGCGCAGCTGCGGATACGTGCCGCAGTTGCGATCGAGGGCGGTCGTGAGCAGCCCGACATCGCCCGTCTGCGCGTCGACGATCGCGATCTGCGTGTGCTTCGGGTCGTCGAACACGCCGGGATAGCGCTGCGCGGCCAGCCGGGCGCCGTCCGCCGACCACGCGATCCCGTCGATGCTGCCGCCGCCGTGGGTGAGCCGCCGGGGCTCGCCTCCTTCGGCGGCCACGAGGTACACGTCGCTGACCGGCTCGATGTCCCAGTCGGGCTCGCGCCCCGAGACAAAGGCCAGGGTCGCGCCGTCGGGTGACCAGGCCGGCGCCGAATCCTCATAGTCGCCGTCCGTGAGCTGGACCGGCGCGGCGGCGCCGTCCGCCCCGACGGCGAACAGGTGCTGCCGGCGGTCGCCGGTCCAGCCGACGCTGTCGAGCTTGTACTGCAGCCGGGTGAAGCGCCGCGGCTGCCGGCGTTTCTCGTCCTCTTCGTCGTAGGCGGCGTCGGGGACGCGCGCGACGAAGGCGATGGTCGCGCCGTCCGGCGACCACGCGAGCTGGGTCACGTCTTCCTTGAGGCTGGTGAGCTTACGCGGTTCGCCGCCGGCCAGCGGCATCACGTAGAGCTGCGCGGCCTTGCCCTCGCGGTTCGAGGTGAAGGCGAGCTGCGCACCGTCCGGCGACCAGCGCGGGCCGGCGTCGTGCTTGGCGCCGGACGTGAAGCGGCGCGGCTCCGCCGCGCCGTCCGCCGGCGCCAGCCAGATCGCCCCGCGGTAGTCGTTGGCTTTGGCGTCGACGGCTGCGACGACGTAGGCCACGGTCTTGCCGTCCGGCGAAAGGCGGGGATCGGCCACACCAGTCAGCTCGAAGACATCCTCCGGCACCATCCCGTTCATCCCCTACCCCCTCGCTCGTCGTGTGGATCTCGAGCGCTCGCGCGCCGGCCCCCCGGCGCCGCGGCACTGATGGGCCTCAGCCCAGGTCGCGCCGCCAGTCCCACTCAGGCGCGATGACCGGCGTGCCCTCGGAGTCCTCGACCTCGCGACGCCAGGCGACGCGCTGGCCCACGCTGGCGCGCAGGCGCCAGCGGAACGTCTTATTGGCGTCGTCCACGGCCTCCTTGACCGCAGCGAGGCGGTCGTACACCCTCGCCATCGCCTCTTCGGAGAGCCCATAGTCGTCGACCAGGGCGATCACGACGTCGAGGTTCGTGGTGATGTCGTGGTACAGCCCCCAGTCGCGGGAGCACACATCGGCGATGTGCATGACGTCGATCGAGGTGTCGTCGTCGGCGTCGCGCAGCGGCACATCCTTGAAGAGCGCGATCACGTCGTGGATGTCCTTCTGGTTGATCTTGCCGATCTGCAGCTTGGCGATGAGCGCGTCGGCGGGCGTGATGGCGTAGTCGTCGATGTCGAGCCGCTCGCGCACGTCGACGTCGTGGTCCATGCGCATCACGTCGAGGAAGATGTCCACGTGGTCGACGAGCGGCGGCTCATACGGCGTGTGGCCGGCCGCCGCCTCCGCCGGGGCGCGCTCCCCCTCCAACGCCTCGATCTTGATGTACTGCAGCTGGCCGGCGTCGGTGGACTGCGTGACGTAGCGGTTCTCCGCGTACCCCAGGCCTGTGAACATCTCGTGGAGCTCGCTCTTCTGGGACGAGAGCCCGATGAAGTCGATGTCGGAGTATTCGCGGTCCATGAAGTCGAGGTCGATGCAGTAGCGCCTGATGGCGAGCCCTCCGGTAAGGCGGATCTGGGCGCCGCGTTCGCGGGCCGCGTCGATGATCGCCATGGCCTCGGCCATCAGACGGTCGGCGCGGCGCAGAGGCGCCTGCTGCTCACCGGTGCCCGACTTGAGCACGGCGCCCTGGGAAGCGGTGCCGGACATGCTGCGCAGGTCCTCAAGGGGGTGAAGGATGGCATCGAGGACATGCCGCGCCAGATAAACCCGCGGCCAGCGCTTCTCGTCCCACTCCTCCAGCAGCCCCTTGGCCTCGAGCTCGCGGACGGCGCGACGCGCGGTCGGGTTGGTGACGCCGAGCACGCGCTGTGCCTCGGGGACCGTCATGCAGGGCGTGCGGAACAGCTCGTCGGCAAGCGCGAGCGCGTGCCCCTTGACCTTCTCGCGGTCGCGGGCGTAGTGCCTGATGAGCGCCCGCGCCTGCCGCGTCGCGCGATCGGCCGTCTCGTGGACGCCCGTAGCGAAGAACGTCAGCCACGGCACCCAGTCGGCGTGCGTGCGCACGCGCTGCAGCAGGGCGTAATACTCGTCGCGATGCCCCTCGAAGTAGGCCGAGAGGTACAGCAGCGGGCGCGTAAGGCGCTGCCGCTCGATCAGGAAGAGCGTGATGAGAATGCGGCCGAGGCGCCCGTTGCCACCCACGAACGGGTGGATGGTCTCGAACTGCGCGTGCAGCATGGCACACTGCACGAGATCGGGCAGCCGGCCGCGCTCCTGGAGGAACGCCTCCCACGCGGCGAGCACGCCGGGCAACTCCGACATCGGCGTCGGCACGTAGGTCGCGGTGGCCAGCGTCGCTCCGGGGGGGCCGACCCAGTTCTGCGAGGTCCTGAACTCGCCCGGGGTACGCGCCGCGCCCACCTCGTCGCGCAAGAGCTGCACGTGCAGCGCGCGAATGAAGTCGAGCGACAAAGGCTCTTCGCGCAGTCGCTCCACACCGAAGCGCAAGGTGGAGATACAGCTGCGCACCTCGCGGAGGTGATCGCGCGGCACACTCGACCGTGCGGCGGCGACCTGGTCGAGGAGGAGATCGGAGAGGCTCACCTGGGCGCCCTCGATGCGCGAGGAGCAGAGCGCCTCCTGGCGCTTGAAGGGCGCATCGAGGAGCTGCGGGTCGGGGAGCTCGCCACCGACACCGGAGAGCTCGCCGAGCGCCGCGTCGGCGCGCGACAGCGCGAGCACCAGCTCCGGGCTGTAGATCAGCTTGGGCGGCAGCGGGGCCGGGACGAAGGCCGCATACCCCTCGGGGCAGTCGACGACCTCGCCGGCCTCAGGAGCGTGGAACTCGGTCGGGTCCACGACATCACCTGCGATCTCTCTGAACGGTCACACGGTCAAGGAGCAATTGAAAGCATACAGGTAGATTGTTACAAAACTGTGAAGGCCGTGCAAGTGCGCGGCGGCTCAGCCTCCGCCGGCCACTCGTGCTTGCGCAGGAGCGGCGGCGCGTTGCTCTGCACGGCGCGCCGGGCTACATTGGCGGGAAGCGCTGCGACGGCGGCATGAACGGAGCGGACGGGAGGGCCGGTGGAGGATCGGCACGGCGACCCAGCGGACGCTCCCCGGCCGGCGGGCAGGTGGCGCTCGTTTGCCACCCCGGACCGGCGCATCCTGCTGCTCAGCATCGTCCTGCAGCTCGCCGTGGCGCTGCTCTTCGGGCACTCCTACGACACGCGCGTCTTCATGGGCACGGGCTACCTGGTGGGCACCGGCCAGAACCCGTACGTGGGCCAGGACCTCAGCGCGGCGTTCCATCACCTCGGCTTTCGCACCATGACCACGGTGGGGTACCCGCCGCCGTGGCCGCTGGCGCTGGGGCTCATCTACCGGGTCGTGCACGCGGTCACCGCGAACATCCTCGTCTACAACCTGGCGATCAAGCTCCCCGTGATCGCCGCCAACGTCGGGCTGGCGTATCTGGTCGGCGCCGTCCTGAAGAACCTGGGCGCCGCTCCAGCGGCGACGCGCAAGGCGTGGGTCTTTTTGCTTCTCAACCCGTTCCTGCTGTACTTCGGCGCCGCCTGGGGGCAGATCGACGCCCTCGTCGCGCTCGGCTCTCTGGGGGCGCTCGTCCTTCTCACGAGGGAGCGCAAGGATGGTTCGGCCGGCCTCCTCGCCCTGTCCATGGCCGTCAAGCCGACGGCCCTGCCCATCCTGCCGGCCGCCCTCGTCTACCTCGCCGGCAGGTCCCTCGGGCAAGCCGCGCGGTACGCCGCCGTGTTCGCCGCCGGCGTGCTCGTCTTTGCCCTGCTCCCCTTCGCCGTCTTTGGCTGGGACCCGACCAGGGTGCTCCGACACCTCAACGCCCACTTCATGATGACGGGCACGATGTCGTTCATGACCGTCGTCAGGCTCTTTCGCGACCCACTGCTGATGCAGGGTCACTGGTGGCTCCTCGGCCTGCTGTGGATCCCGGCGCTGGCGGTCGCGACCGTCATCGCGTTGCGGCACGGCGTCGGCGGCTTTGACGATCTCGTCGCAAGGAGCATCGCGCTGGTGCTCGTGTTCTTCCTCACGCGGACCTGGCTGGCCGAGCCCAACGTGATCCTCATCCTTCCTCTTGTTCTGATCCTCACGTCGCTCGGTGAGCTCAAGCGCCGCGCCCTCACGGCGATCTGGGTCATCCCGCTGCTCTTCACGGTGTTCAACGCCTCCCCCCTGCAGCTTCTCTTCGTCACGTTTCCCGACGCGATGCAGACGTCGCTCACCGTCTTCGCCCGTTACGAGTCCACCACGCTCGTCGTCCGCGCCGCGCTGGTGCTCGCCTGGCAGCTCGCCGGGTGGTGGATCGTCGTCTCCTGCCTCAGACGGGAGCGGGCGTCCGCGACAGGGACTGTCAGATGGAACTGAGCATCCCGCTGTCCCAGGGTCTCTCGCTGAGGATCGCCGACCAGTCGGCCGCCGCGGGTGACTACCCGACACGGCGGCTCCAGAAAGGCCTGCTGCTGCTCGACGGGCTCGAGGAGCTGGCGGAGGAGGGTGTCGGCTTCGGGGTAACCATCCTCAAACGCGGCGTCCAGACCGTCTTCCCCGGCGAGATGGAGCTGGCCTGGCGGCGGGAGGGCCTGATCTGGCAGGTGACGGCCGTCTTCACGATGGACCTTGTCGAGCGCCTTGCCCGGCCCGGCGGCGCCGGTCTGCAGTCCCACGTGCTGTACGCGGCGAAGGATTCGCTGGCCGCGCTGCACCGCCGAGTCCCTTCGCTGCGCGGCCCGCTGAGCTCCGCGTCCGCCACGCTGCGGCGCCTGTTCGGGTGGGTGACGACCTACGAGCGAACGGAGGTCTGCGCCAAGCTGGAGGTGACGTACACGATCGACGGCGAGAAGGGGAGCATCGGCGTCAGCGTCGACCTGTCCGATCTGCCCCACGACGTCACCGAGGTCGTCATGATGAACGAGCAGGGCGGGCGCCACTTCGACCGCTACACCGATGTGGGCGGGACCGACCTGCGCGGCGACGCGATCGGAACCTGGGACGAGGTCACCGCCGCGGAGGCCGGCTTCGTCAGCACGGCGCGCAAGGTGGCGTTCTCCGTGCGGCAGGTGGAGGGAGCCAAGCTGAGCCGCGGCCGGGAGCTCGTGGGCGCGCGCCTGGCGTGGTCGGGCTTCGGCTACTCCCTGGCCCCGCCGCGGGGCGGCTTCGCCTACGATGTACGCATCGAGAGGATGCCGTGACCTCGGTGCTGCTGATCTATCCGTTCTTTCGGCGCAGGCTCGACCGCTCGCGCTTCCGCTTCCCCCCGCTCGGGGTCGCCTACGTGGCCGCCGCTCTGCAGGGGGCCGGGCACACGGTGCGGGTGCTGGACTGCACCTTTCTGCGCAAAGACGAGGCCGCGCGGCTGGCGCTGGCGGCCAGGGCAGACGTCGTGGGCATCTATTGCATGACGACGATGGAGCTGGACGCGCGCTGGTTCGCCGAGCATCTGCGCGGCCGCTGCGGTCTGCTCGTCGCCGGCGGGCCGCTGCCGACCTGCGACCCCGACGCCTTCCTCGAGCACTTCGACATCGTCGTCCGCGGCGAGGGCGAGCAGACGATGATCGAACTGCTCGCCGCCCACGAGGCCGGCGCCGATCTCGGCGCAGTGCCGGGCGTCGTGTGCCGCCGCCGGGCGAGCGCGCAGGCGCAGGCGCCCGAGCGGGCGCCCGGCCAAAACGCGGGGGCGCCCTGCGCGCCCCCGCGCGCCTTCGCCCGCGACCTCGACGCGATCGCCTTCCCGGCGCGCGAGCTGCTCCCCAACGCGCGGTACATCGAGTTCGGCACGAAGAGCTACGGCTACTCCATCACCACGGTGATGAGTACCCGCGGCTGCCCCTTCGCCTGCGAGTTCTGCAGCAACGTCGTGTTTGGGCAGTCGTACCGCGAGCGCTCGGCGCAGAGCGTCGTCGACGAGATCGAGGACTGTCTCGCCCTGGGCTACGAACGCATCTCATTCGCCGACGACGTGTTCACGCTGAACGCCGGCCGGGTGCTGGAGATCTGCGCGGAGATCCGCCGGCGGCGGCTTCGCTTCGCCTGGGAGTGCCTCGGTCGCGTCGATGCCTTCGACCACGCGACCGCGCGCGCTATGAAAGAAGCCGGCTGCTTTCGCATCTTCTTCGGTATCGAGTCGGGCAACGACGCCATCCTGAAGCTCATGAGCAAGCAGATCACGACGGCGAAGGCGCGGAGCGCCGTCGAGGCGGCTCATCGCGCGGGCCTGGAAGTGGGGGCCTTCTTCATCCTCTGCTACCCCGGCGAGACCGACGACACCGTGCTCGACACGCTGCGTTTCGCCGCGTCACTGCCGCTGGACTACGCCGGTCTCACGATGCCCTACCCGCTCCCCGGCACCGCCCTGCTCGAGCGCGTCGGCGACCGCGTGACGCGCCCGTGGCGCCCGCAGGAGGCCCTCCTGGTGAACCACGTGCTCACGTACGAGGGCGACTTCTCGGCGCTGAAGATGCGCTTCGCCCTGCTCAAGGGCCGGGCGCAGTTCGAGATGAAGAGGCGGCTGGGACGCTTCGCACCCGCCGCCCTCAGGCTCTTCGAGGGCCCCACCGACAGGCTGTTCCGGCTGCTGAAGTAGCGCCCGGCCGGCGGCGGCGGCCTATCCTCCCGTCGCCGCCGGCCGCCGCCGCGCCGCGAACGCCGCCATCGTCTCCTCGACCCGACGACGCAGCCACTCCTCGTCGATGTCGGACGGGAAGACGAAGGTGATCTCGTTCTCCCGCGTCCAGTCCTTGCCTTCATCGGGCGCCCCCAGGCGTTCGAACAGCTTTGAACCCGGCAACGGCATGGGGACGTTGAACGAGATCTCGTCGAGGGGCAGCTCGAGCGCCAGCGCAAAGGTCTCTTCGATGGACGAGACGGTCTCGCCCGGGTAGCCGACGAGGAAGAAGGCGGCCACCTCGATACCGGCGCCGCGATAGAGCTCCGCGGCGCGGACGCCCTGCTCCACCGTGAGCTGCTTGTTCATCAGGTCGAGGGTGGCCTGGCTACCCGACTCCAAGCCGAGATAGACCCGCCGACAGCCTGCCCCCTTCATGAGTCGCAGCGTCTCTTCGGTCATCCCGTTGGCGCGCGCGAGGCAGCTCCAGGTCATGCCCGAGCCGGAGATCCGCCGACAGAACTCCGCGAGGTAGGCCTCGTTCAAGGTGAAGGTGTCGTCGGCGATCCACAGGCTGTCGTAGCCGAGGCCACGGATCGCGGCGATCTCGGCGAACACCAGGTCGAGGTCTCGGCGCCGCACGGCGTTGCCGAAGATCGGCTTCGAGCAGAAGTCGCAGCCGTAGGGGCAACCAAGGGTGACGATGATCGAGGTAGCCTTCCTCCCGGTCTTGTCCAGCCACACCCCCTGATAGGCGGCGTGGTCGAAGTCGCCCCTGTCCGGAAGCGGGAAGGTGGCCAGCTCATCCTCCCCGTGATGCACGGAGGCGTTGTCGACCTGCAGACCGTGATCGGCGATGAACAGGCCGTCGTACGTGGCGAGGGGTAGCTCGCCGATCCGCGCCGGGGAGGCTCCGGCGGCGAAGTAGTCCCGGCAGAAGCTCGGGAAGCTCACGTCGGCCTCGCCGCGGAACACAGCGTCAAAGTGCTGCGTGTAGCGGCCCGGGAACACGGTGGGCAGGGGGCCGCCGGCGAGGAGCAGCGCCTGAGGCAGGCTCGCCCTGACCATTTCCGCAACGCGCAACGCGTTGGCGGTCAGGCTGACCATGGAGTAGACGCCGACGATGTCCGGGCGGTAGGCGATGAGGTCGCCGCGGAGCTGTTCGAAAGTGATGAAGGTGCAGTCGAACACCCTCGCGACGATCCCGCGGCGGCGCAGCTGGGCGGCGAGCGTCGCGGCGCCGAGGGGCGGGAACAGCATCTCGGTGGCCGCTCGCGTGCGGAAATAGGGAAACACGAGGGCGACTCTCGGCATGCGCTCCTCTCCATCGACGTCCCGGCCCCTTTCGTGGCCTCGTTCCCATGATAGTCCAGCGGCGCGGCATCGTCCCCCGTCCGTCAGGCCGCGGGGTACACTGACGTTCATGAACGCCGTGACCGAGAGGGAGAAGATGATCGCCGGGCAGCTCTACCGCTGCGCCGATCCAGAGCTCGTCGCGGAGCGCATCCACGCCCGGCAGGTCGTGCGCGCCTACAACGCCACCGACCCGGCAGCCGCGGACGAGCGGCGCGCCCTGCTCTCAGCGCTGTTCGCGCAGTTCGGCGAAGGCGCCGCGCTTGAACCTCCGTTCCACTGCGACTACGGCTGGAACATCGCGCTGGGTGACGGTGCCTACGTCAATGTCGACTGCGTGATCCTCGATTGCGCTCCCGTCACCATCGGCGCGCTCGCGCTGATCGGCCCGGGCGTACAGCTGTGCGCCGCCACGCACCCGGTCGAGCCGGCGCAGCGAGAGGCCGGCCAGGAGTACGCCTTGCCCATCGTCCTCGGCCGTAGCGTGTGGATCGGAGCAGGCGTCGTCGTCGGGCCGGGCGTGACGATCGGCGAGAACAGCGTCGTGGGGGCCGGCAGCATCGTCACGCGCGACGTGCCGGCGGACGTCGTGGCGGCGGGCAACCCCTGCCGCGTGCTGCGCCACCTCTGAGCCTCAGCTCAGCCGGCGGGCGTCGCGTTCTCGCCGCTCTCCCTCAGCCGGGGCGCGCGGCCAGCCGGCGCACCTCGCCGGCCGACGCGGCGGCCAGCGCCTCGGCGGCCAGCCGCCGGGCGGCCGCAAGGTCGGTGGCCCGGATGGCCTGCTTCGCGAGCGGGATCCGGGCGGCGGTCATCGAGAGCTCGGCGATCCCCAACCCGAGCAACACGGGGATCGCCACGGGGTCACCGGCCATCTCGCCGCACACCGCCACGCTCCGTCCAGCCTCCGCGCCGACCCGGGCAACCCGGTCGATCAGGCGGAGCACGGCGGGGTGAAGCGGGTCGGCCAGCGCAACCACCTCGGCGTTGCCGCGGTCGGCGGCAAGGACGTACTGCGCCAGGTCGTTGGTGCCCAGGGAGAGGAAGTCCACGTGCGGCACGAACGCCTCGATGATGAGAGCAGCGGCGGGGACTTCCACCATGATCCCCACCTCTATGTGCTCCGGCACCGCGGTGCCCTCCGCGCTCAGAGACGAGCGCGCCTCGTTCAGCACCTCGCGGGCGCGCCGCACCTCGTCCACCGTGGCGACCATCGGGAACATGACCCTGAGCGGGCGGTCCGCAGCCACCCGCAGCGCCGCACGAAGCTGAGCCATCAGCAGCTCCGGGTAACGCAGGCCCAGGCGGATACCCCGGAGCCCCAGATCGGGGTTCTGCTCCCGCTCCACAGTCAGGTACGGGAGCTGCTTGTCGGCGCCGACGTCGAGGGTGCGCAGGGTCAGCGGGCCACCGCCGAGGCCCTCGGCCACCGCGCGGTAGGCCCCCTCCTGCTCGTCCTCGGTGGGCAGATGGTCGGCCTTCAGGAAGAGGAGCTCGGTGCGCAGGAGGCCGACGCCGTCGGCGCCGGCGGCCACGGCCGCCGGCACATCCTGAGGCCCGGCCACGTTGGCCTCCACGCGCACGAGCGTGCCGTCGCGAGTCAGAGCGGGGAGATGGGCCTGCGCGCAGGCGGCGGCCTCCTCTCGGACCCGTCCGGCGCGGCGCGCCG
>JAPLCL010000084.1 GCA_026392265.1 Actinomycetota bacterium | reverse complement strand
GAAGGACGAGGGTGGTGGGAGACTGCATCGAGTCAGGCGACCTTAGCGCCGATCCGGCTCAAGCCGCAATAGATCCCGCTTGCGGAGATCGGTGCGCCCTCAGCCGGAAGGCGCGCCGGCAGGATCGGCAAAGCCGGCCTTCCTCACGAACTGCTTCCGATGGCGCTCAACGAGCCTTGCCGCTCCGCCTACTCTTGCGGCCCCGGCACTTGCCCATCGACACGCGAGCGCTCGTCCTGACCAAGTGAGGCGGCCACGGCGAGTACCGGTACCGCCCGCATGGTCGCGCGCACGGAAGCGCCGAGAGCAAGCTCGGCGCTCTCCGCGCTCGGCACCTGCACCAGCACGACGTTCCCGGCCGCAAGCCGGATGCGAAGCAGACAGATCGCTCCACGGAAGCTCATCGCGGCCACCGTCGCATTGCCATCCGGGGACGGCGTCACCTGTATCGACTCGGGTCGCACCAGCACAGTCACGTCGCCTGCCTCCGCGGACCCATCGAGCAAGGGTACTTGGCTGTCGAGCACGTCGACCATACCGGCCTGCGCAACTCCCGGCAGCCGGTTGGTGAGACCGACGAACTCAGCCACGAACGCCGTCCGCGGTCGCTGATAGATCTCTGTAGGCGGCGCTACCTGTTCGAGCCGGCCGAGGTGCATCACCGCGACCCGGTCGGCCATGGCAAACGCCTCCTCCTGGTCGTGGGTCACGAACACGGTCGTGGTGCCGACCTCGAGCTGAATACGCCGGATCTCGTCGCGAAGCTCACCTCGCACTTTGGCATCGAGCGCGGACAGAGGCTCATCGAGGAGTAGCACCCTCGGTTCGATGGCCAGGGCCCTTGCCAAGGCGACACGCTGCTGCTGCCCGCCCGACATCTGGCTGGGGTAGCGGCTGGCGTACTGTCCCAGACCGACGAGATCGAGAAGGTCATTCGCGCGACGGCGCCGCTCCACTTTGCCGACCTTCCGCATCAGTAATCCGAAGGCGACGTTATCGCGTGCCGTCATATTGGGGAACAGACTGTACGCCTGATGGACCATGCCCATTCCCCGCCGGCTTGCTCGTACGCGGGAGATATCCTCGCCTTCCACGAGGACCTCGCCCGAATCGGCCTCGTCGAGCCCCGCGATGATCCTCAAGGCGGTGGTCTTGCCGCAGCCGGACGGCCCAAGGAAAGCCACGAGCTCGCCCGCCGCGATGTCGAGGGACAGCCCGTCGAGAGCGTGAACGGACCCCCACGACCGGCAGAGCTCCACGAGCTGCAGCGCGACACCCGAGCGGGTGGAGCGGTCCGCACCTCCAGTCCTTTCCATCTCGGAAGTCACTACTGCAGGCCTCCTTCCAGGGGCGCCAAAGTCGATTCCTCACGAGCAGCTCCGCGACGTCGAGAGCCGGCGGAGGACACGATGAAGAGCAAGACGAAGCCGAATATGAGTGCCGCCAGCGACACCGCGACGGACACGGCGGCGTTCCGCAGGCCCACTTGGTACAGGACAACCTGCAGCGTGTTGTAGTTGAGCAGCGACGCGATGGTGTACTCACCCATGACGAGCGCGATCGAGAGGACGGCGGCGGAGAGGAGAGCTCCCCGGATGCTCGGTATCACGATCCGAAACAGGGTACCCCACCACGAGGCGCCCAGACCGAGAGCCGCCTCCGACAGGGTCTCGATGTCCACAGCCCGCAACCCCGCATCGACGGCGCGGTAGGCGTACGGAAGCACGAGGACGACGAAGACGAACGCCAGTACAAGCGGGGTGTCTCCGAAGAAGTACGAAAGCCATGAGAAGACCGGCGCCAGTCCCACAACGAGCACGATGGCCGGGATCGTCAGCGGCAGCAGGCAGAAGAATTCCATCGTGCGGCGCACCCCGGGCAGCCGCAGGTGGACCCACACCATCGTCGGCACCAGGAGGCAGAGCATCCCCACCACGGTGAGCACCGCGAGCTCGAGCGTCACGGTGATCGCGCTGAGCAGTTCGGGATAGCTGGCGATGGCCTTCCATGCTTCCAGGGTCCGGCTCGAGCCCACACCCCGGGTCGAGAAATCCAGCATCGACAGGAGGGGCACGAGCAGGTAGGCGCCGACGACCGTGAGCACGATCCATCGCACCAGCGTCCGCGACTTGGTCCGGCGAGAACCACCGGATGTCCGCGCCTTGGCTAGGCGCGCCATTTTGCGCCCCTTCGCTGCAGCCAGGCGTACAGCGACATCACCACGGCGACGACCACGACCATGCCAAACGCCAGAGCCTTGCCCATGTTGGCCTGACCCAGGACCACCTCGCTCTGCAGGAAAGTGCGGATCTGCAGGGGCACGATAGGGCTCCCCTGGCTGATGAGAGCGGCCGCCGTCGCATACGCAGAGAAGGCGCTGACGAACAGCAGCAGAAGACCAGCCACGAAGCTGGGCGCGAGGATCGGCCCGGCCACATGCCGCCAGTACGCCCAGGAGCCCCCGCCGAGGTTGTCCGATGCTTCCCGCCACTGCACCTGAAGGCCGTCGACGGCGGGGAGGAAGATGAGGACCATCAGCGGGATCTGGAAGAACGTGTAGACGACGGCGAGGCCGGTGAAGCTGTAGATCCATGCGCCACTCGTGAGCGGGTCGACACCCGCCACGCGCTCCAGGCCCAGAGTGATCACGCCGGCGTAGCCGAACGTGGCCAAGAATGCGAAGGCGAGCATCACGCCGCCGAACTGGGCAAGCACGCCGGACATGGCCACGACCTGACGGCGAAACACGCCGTTTTGATCGCCCTCGGCGACCGCCCAGGCCAGCAGCGCGCCAAACACGCCACCGGCCAGGGCGGTCACCGCCGAGAGCCTGATCGAACCCCAGAACGCTTGAAGATAGGCGCTTGTCCCTACGACCTTCGTGATGTTCTCGAGGGTCAGCTGACCACTACTGGTCTGGAACGCGCCGGCGATCACGAGGACCGTCGGCCAGAGCAGAAAGACCGCGATGAACCCAAAGAAAGGGAACACCCCAAGCTGGCGTGCCTTCGGTCTCAACGACCTCAGTGCACGGCCTGAGCGCGCGGGCGGGGGAGCCCCGCCCGCGCCCAGACCGTGGTCCCCGACAGCAGTCAGGGGGACGTCAGCGCCTTGGGTCACTGAACCGCTTGGGTCCAGTTGGCGAGCAGGTAGGCCTGCCCCGTTTCTAGCTGTGCCTGGGTGAGCACGACAGGCGTACCCTCGGCGACCGGCAGTGCCTCAAGCGCCGCCGTATCGATGGTCCCGTCCGTCGTCATCATGTCGATGAGGACCGGGCGAGCGGCTCCCCTGAGCCAGATGTTCTGGCCCTCGGCCGAGTACACGAACTCGTTCCATAGCCGAGCCGCGGCAGGGTGCGGCGCGTCCTTGTTGATGGCCTCGTTATAGTAGGCCGCGACGACTTCGTTCGCGGGGACGACGACTTTCCAGTCGACCTTGCCCTCGAGGGCGGCGGTCTGCGCCACGTTGTTGTAGTCCCAGTCGATGACGATCGGCGTCTGCCCCGAAGCTATCGTGGCCGGCGTCGGATCCACCGGCAAGAGGTTGCCGGCCTTGTTGAGCTTGGAGAAAAAGTCCACTCCGGGCGCGAGATCGTCGCCCGTACCCCCGTTTGCGATCGTGGCCATGACCACGCCGTTGAAACCCGCCGAGGCCTGGGTCGGGTTGCCGTTGAGGGCGACAGTGCCCTTGTAGGCGGACTTGAGCAGATCGTTCATCGTGGTGGGCGCCGGCACCTTGTCGGCGTTGTACCCGATCGACATATAGCCGGTGTAGTTACTTGTCCACAGGCCGTCAGGATCCTTGAGGTTGTCGGGAATCTTGTCCCACATGGCAGACTTGTAGGGGGCGAACACGGTGAGGTTGGCGAGGGCCACGCTGCCGCCCACATCGAAGACGTCCGGAGCGCGATCAGTGCCCGCCAACTGCGTGGCGGCGTTGATCTCATCCTGGCTGCTGCCGTCGGGCTGCGCCGAGTTGATCTTGATCCCGTACTTGGACTCGAAGGTCGAGAGCATCTCTTTGTAGTTCGCCCAGTCCGGAGGCAGCGCGATCACGTTGAGCGTGCCCTCCTCCTTGGCGGCCGCGATGAGCGCATCCATATCGCCGAAGTCGGCCACTGAAGTCGCGGTCGACGCGACAGACGGCGTTTCTCCATCGGTGCCGCCCGACGAACCGCAGGCGGCTACGAAGGCGACCAGCAGCAAGGCAGACACCGCGATCGCTGCGACCAGACTCAACTTGCGGAAACTGAACATCGTCCCTCCAAACCTCAGGATTGTGGTGAGCCGACCTGACGATCGGGCTCCGTGACCTCATCAGCCTGGAATGCCGTCGCCCCCGACGGCGTGGCTCTTGCTCCCAAGAGCACCTCCCCCCGACTCGCTTACCCCGGACCCAGGTGCCGGCGACGGACTCACAGTCGCCGCATTCGATGGTAGTCACAGTATGGGGGACGTTGTGGCGTTCGTCTAGGATGAATCGAGAGCCCGAACGCTCGACGCGCCGGGGGCGACGCGGGACTCTCTCAGGGGAGCACGGATGGGGGCAGCAGGTCACCCAGATGGCGCAGAACGTAGGTCGGCTGGATGGGCGAGTCGGCCAGGGCTGATTCGGGAGTCGCGCCGGTCAGCGGCAGTGCGGTGAGCATGCCTGCCTCTTGGCCCATGCGAATGTCGGTCTCCAACCGGTCACCCGTCATCAGGCAGTCCGCAGCCGGCAGGTCGATCAAGTTCAGAGCGGCATCGATGATGTAGTGAGATGGCTTGCCGAGTACGGCTTCGACGCGCGTATCGGTACAGGCCTCGATGGCGGCGATGATGGCGGCACAGTCGGGCTCGCCGCCGCCGGGTACAGGGCAGTAGCGGTCGGGGTTGGTGGCGAAGAAACGCGCCCCGGCGCGGATGGCGTCGAAGGCGATCTGCAGCTTGCGGTAGACAAAGGTGCGGTCGAAGCTCGCGATCACCGCATCGACGTTGCTCGCCTTCTCGGTCAGCTCGAACCCGCCAAGGCGCAGCTCGGCGCACAGCGGCTCCTCGCCGACGACGAACAGGCGGGCGCCCGGCATACGCCGCTGGAGGAAATCCACCAGCACAAGCGATGAAGTCAGAATGTCTTCAACGGAGGTCGGCACGCCCAGGCGGGTGAGCTTGACGGCGTAGTCTTCGCGCGCATGCGTGGGGTTGTTGGAGATGAAGATCGTGCGCAAGCCCCGCGCGCGCAACTCCCTCAGGGTCTCGCCCGCCGTGGGAAGCAGGGCTTCCCCCAGGTAGACCGTCCCGTCCAGGTCGAAGATGTAACCGGCGAAGAAGCGCTCTGGGGTGATCAGGCCGCTCAACGCGTCTTCAGCCCGCCACCGACGCCGATCGCCGGTCCGCTCATGGTGCCGGCGGTCAACTGCCACCGATCGTCGTGCGGATAACCTTGCGTCCTTCCTCTTCGAACGCCGACGCGATCGTCTCCTGGAGTTTCGTTCCCGGCGTCAACGAGACCATGTAGCCGCCCCTGCCGCCTCCCGTGACCTTGGCCCCCAAAGCACCCTTTTCCAAGGCTGTCTCGCACATGTGGTCCAGAGTCTCGTGAGACATCCCCATGTCGGCCAGGAGCTTGTGATTGGCCGACATGATCGCCCCCACGGTCTCGAGATCGCCGGCTTCAAGCGCGCTCTTCATGTCATGGACCTGAGACCTGATGGTCTCAAGACGCGCGGCGAAGAGCTCCGGATCGCCTGTCTTCTGCTGATCGATGTACTGATCCAGGGCCGCCGTGTCGACTGTGACCCCGCTGTTGGCGAGCACGATCTCAAAGGACTGCGGACTCTTGATCCTTTCGAAATGCTGCTCCCCGTCTTCCAGCCAGAACAGCAGAAGCCCGCCAAAGGTCGAGGCGGTATTGTCGACTCCGCTGGCGACCCCGTGATAGGGGAATTCCCCCTGCCAGGCCACCCGGTTGATCTCCTCGATCGAATAGCCCAGGTCAAACTCCGCGTTCAACGCGCGCGCCAGCGAAACGCAGATGGCAGCGCTGGCGCCCACCCCGCTGCCGGCCAACAAGGTTCCCCCGACGGTGATCTTGAGCGGCGTCTTCTTGACGTCGATGCTCATGACTTCGAGGATCCTGTCGATGGATTCGCTCTGCTGTTCCCTCTTCTTGTTCTTGTACCCGGGGACCTCGATACGGTCGTCTTCCAGGACCCATCCCTCGCCGTCGATGCGTTCTACCGTCGTCACGGTCTCATATGGTATCGACGAGACGATCGCCGGGACTCCGTCAAGGACAAACTGATCGCCGATCAAGATCGACTTTCCGAACCCGCTGCCTTCAGCCATGCGACTCTCCATCCAGGATGCTTTCCATTTCGTCGATCAGTGCTTCTTCTTTACCAATGGCCACCGTAGTGGCAGCCGTCAGACTATGGCACGCATCGGAGAACCCTCCGAGTCTGCCTGTCGCTTCGGGAAGCAGGATGTTGAGCCCCAAAGCTCGTCCCGCCCTGATCTCCCCTTCCATGGAAGGGGAGACCCGCATGGAGATCTTCACCTGGCCGAACTTGATCGCCCCGAAGTCCGGGATCTCATCGGGAATGATCTGAAATCCGGCGAGGTACTTGCGCGGATCGATGAGGTCCGTGGTCCTGATGGCATCACAGAAGGCCCCGACCATCTTGACCCCCATCGGGAAGAAACGTGTCTCGAGATGAAACCACTGGATGTGAGGTGCCTGCTTCAGAGCGCCTGCCTGGAGCCTCGCGATCTCCTCGTCAAACAGCCTCGTCCTGACGGCCTCCAGGTCTTTCACCATCCGGTCCGACTCCGGTGAAACTCCTTCAAGGCAGACCCTGATCCCCATGTCCGGTCCTTGTTGGTAGTAGCCCACTCCCCCCAGGACATCAAGATAGTCGCCGACAGCGATGACGTCGCTTTGACCTGCCGAGCCGTTCAGCAGGTACTGCTCGCCGAGCTCATGGTGCCGGATCTCGAGGAGGCCCTGTCGAACGGCTTCCAACGCGACTTCGCGATTCTCGCTCACCAGCGCGCCGTCCACAAAGAAACCGTCACCCACCGCGCCCACGGCGGCGACATGAGCCAGGTCACGATTGACCGGATCCAGGGTGTGCGCGAAGAGGTAGCAGGTCGTCGAACCGGAGATGTCCCGATCCCCTTTCAAGCCAAAGAGATCGGGGTCGAGGTTCATGACTCTCGGATCAGTCGAAGCCTCAGCGACATGGTGATCCAGGATCAGGGTCAGGTTTCTTCCCTGGTTCAACTCGGAAAGCAGCGGGGCGATCCTGCCGGCAAAATCGGCAAAGATGAGGATCTTGCCCTCCTGCTCGAAGACCTTGTCCAGCACTGCGGGATATGGCTTTTCCAGACAGAAGCGCCGCACTGCATATCCCTGCCGTTCCAAGGCGCGCGTGAGGATGGCGCCCGAAGTGAGCCCATCGGAATCATTGTGGTGAAAGACCTGGACAGCCTTCTCGGGCATCTTCCTGACTTCCCGAATGGCATGTTCCATGGCGTCGATCAAGGCATTCAGCATTGTTCTCCTCGGCTTGGCGCCTTCGCGAGCGCTGCTCTCGATGTCAGAGTCTCCGGTTGTGAAGCATCGTAGTCAAACCGCTCAGGCCGCGTGCCGGTCGAGCGCCGGCGTGTCGCCCGCGGCGCAGTCATCCGACGTGAGGTAGCCCAGTGAGCCGGCTGCGATCAGCAGCGGCTCGAAGCCGCGCAGGGCGTACTTGGTGGCCACGAACGAGAGCCCGAAGGCCACGGTCATGCCGACGGCGGCGGCATAGGCCGAGGCGGGAGGGCGCGAGTGCATGGCGCAAGACTATCTCAGGGGGTCAACGAACGCGGGTCAACTCCAGTTTCTGCATGGGCCCATGAACGACGGCCTCCTTATCATCGTCGCGGAGATCGGAGGAGTGCCTGGGCGCTACGCCTCTGACTCTTCGTGCTCCGCTGCGGCCGACCTGGCCTCCGCGAGCGCCGCCCTGTAGCCCGCCCACCTGCCGCGATCGCTGAAGCACTCGCGCCAGACGCGCTGGCCGTTTGCTTCGGTCAATGCCCCGGCAACCACCATCTCGACGATGAGCTGGGGCGTATCGCGGTACGGCAGGCCGAAGCGTTGGGCGAGCATCTTGCCGTCACAATCGTCCACGACGATCAGCGCCCGCACACCTCGATCCTCACGGAGTTGCTCGGCCAGCAACAGTGTGGCCACCTCGCCCGCATGAGCGTTGGGGTGGTCTCCGGGCGCACGCAGGAGGGCGCTGATGGCCGCCGCCTTCGCGGCCCGCGCAACAGAAAGCTCGAGCGGAGGTGCGAGCGGCCACGTGGCAAGCAGCGCGCGAAGCGCTGGCGACGAGCGCGCCAGACGCAGCAACTCGTCCTGCACATCGCAAGAAAGCCGCGCTGCGCCGCCGAGATGCGAAGCCAAGCGGCGGCCGTGACCGGCAGAACAGAAGTTGACAATCACCGAGGCGTCAAGCAGAACGATGTCGAAGGAGACCGGCTGCCGCCGGTCAGGCATCGCCCTCGGAGGCCACCGCAAGATCGTGCTCGAGGGCGACGGGCGTGGTGCGCAGGCGTGCCGCGACGCGCTCGAGATCGAGGAGATCGCCCCGCCAGGCCTGCAGGAGGTTCTCGCGCATGTCCTGGGGCAGGCGCGTACCGCCCCTGCCGACATGCGCCAGCGTGTCCGCGAACGAATCGAGCAGAAGGTCGCGACGCAGCTCGAGGTGCTCGCCCTGTTCGATTGCACGCTGCAGCTGCTGCAGAAGCCGCGGCGGCCGCAACAACCCGGCCGCGGCGAGACGCAGCAGCGCGACCGTCGCGCTCACGCCGAAGGCCGCCGCGAAGCGCACGACGTGTCCGAGCGTGGCTGTGTCCGCCCCCTGCCGATACCACCAGGCGCGGGCGGCGGAGAGGGGCGCCAGAAGCTCGGCGGCAAAGCGGTTGGCAGCGACCTCACGGGGGTCCTGCCCTTTGGCCGCGACCGGCTCCGCGGCGATCAGTCGATCCCAAGCGACCCCGTGCGAAAGTACGTGGTGGCCGAGCTCGTGCGCCAGAGTGAACCGCATGCGCACGACCGCGTCCCGGCTGTTGACCAAGATGAACGGTTCACCTTGCTCGAGCGCGTAGGCGCCTTGCGGCCCGCCGTCTGGCAGCGGGGCGACGAACGCGTGCACACCGGCGCTCTCGACCAGCAGCAGGATGTCGGGCACCGGCGAAAGACCGCCCACGCCGAGGTTGTCGCGGGTGCTCAGAGCAAGCGCGACCGGGTCGGGGGGTCTGATCTCAAGGGTCATTCGACCAGGGCACGAGCGCCCAGGTAGTCGCCGATGAGCTCGCGGAAGAGCTGGAGCGACTCCTGGACCCCGGACGAGTCGCCGCCGGCGAGTGCGCGCAGCGCGACCAGACCGGAGCCGTCGCGCCAGAGTAGCGCCCCGACAGTGACGCCGAACATCTGCGTGAGCCGGCCAAGTTCGCCCACCGTGAGCGCTCGCTCGCCCGCTTCGATGCGGCTGATGGTCGACTGCGTGACGTCCAGCCGCGAAGCGAGCTCCTGCTGACTCATGCGCATCTGCGTGCGGAGCTGAGCCACCCGCTGACCGGTCTCGCCAGAGGTGCAGTACGAGTCTGCCATGACTTCCTCCCTATTCATCACAGCATAGAATCGTCAACCATTGCCTGTCAATCATTCATTCTGCACGATCCACTGCTTGGCCCCTGCAACCGTCACCTCGCTGACCGCTGCGGCCTGGGCAAGCATCAGGAGGCGTACCTTCATGACCGAGACAGACAGCAGCTTCACCTGGATTCGAACCAGGGACCTCTTCCTTGCCGGGCAAGCTCATTAGCCTGCCCATCTGGACCCAAGGAAACCCAGCCAGTCACAGGCAGTCACAAGAACTGTGGTAGCGTTCACCTGCACGGTGATTCTCTTGAGCTGGGCTTGCGCGTTCTCACAAACCGCACTGTCCCTGCTCGGGAGGGTCTCCAGAAGCCCAATCGGCGCCGCCATGTGGGTGCTCGTGAAGAATCGATGTGAGGCCAAGCCCGGCCTTCTCACCAGAACCTCCGCCTCCGCTCGGGCCGTGCCTGAGTGAAGCATCCCGACTTTGACGCGCACTCGATCGTGAGGGCGCTCGGCGGCTGGGAGCGGGATCTTACCCTCTTCCTGGGGTCACGACCGACCACTTCCGGCGTCCCTCTCTCCAACTGGTCTTGTCGGCAAGTGCGACAACGGGTCGTGCGGGTCCTCGGGGATCTGCCGCACCACACGTGGATGCAGCGGGACCCACGTGCACGCTGGACGAGCCATCCCCTGCATGATCTGGAAGCCTTTGGGTCGGTGCCCGATCGAGGGGAGGCGTGTGGCTGAGATCGTTGTCCTGGGGGTCGACGGCGGGGGCACGAGCACGCGGGTCGTCCTGGCGGACCACGACGGAACGGTGCTCGGGTACGGCCGGGCCGGCCCGTCGAGCCTTGACGGTGTCGACCTGGAGACGACTACGCGTCACATCACCGAGGCGGTGGATTCGGCATGGCAGGACTCCGGACTGCGTCCACGGCCCGTGGACGCATCATTCTGGGGCATGGCCGGCGTGGCGTCCGCGCGCGATCGGGACCTGATCCGGGACGTGGTCCTGGCGGGGCGAGTGTCTGATCCGCATCATGTGGGGATCGATCACGACATCCGCATCGCCCTGGCGGGCGGCCTGGGCAACCGGCCCGGCATCGTGCTCATCGCGGGGACGGGTTCTTCCTGCTACGGGCGGACTTCGACCGGCGAGTCCGTGCGAGTCGGCGGCTGGGGTCACGTGCTGGATGACGGCGGGAGCAGTTACTTCCTCGGCCTCGAGGCCGTGAAGGCCGTGGTGCGCTCCGCCGATGGCCGACGGGGGCCGACGTCACTGACCAACGCCGTCCTGAGTCGTTACGGCATCGCTGACGTCCAGGAGATCATGCATGAGCTCTATGCGGCGGGATCAGGCAAGAGCGACCTGGCCGCGCTTGCTCCGGTCGTCCTCGCGGCGGCCGAGGACGGGGACGAGGCGGCCCGGAGCATCGTGGAGGCGGCCTTCGAGGAGTTGGCCGGGCTGGTCTCCGTCGCCTGCTCCCGACTGGCTCTGGGCTCTGCGGAGCGGCGGCTGACGGTGACCGGCGGCCTGGCCCATTCGGGCGCCTACTTCCGCGACGGCCTGTACCGCGCCGTCGCGGCCAAAGTCCCCTGGATCCAGGTCCAGGAGCCGCTGCTGCCCCCCGTGTTGGGGGCGGTCCTGCTGGCGCTGGAGCTGCTGGACCCGCCCTCAGCCGCACGGGCCCTCCCGGCCCTGTTGAGAGCCAGTCGGGCCGTCGCCTGATGCGTCCCGGTTGCAGGACGGGCGTGGACAGACGCCGCTGCGAGGGGCTGAGGCCCAGCACGGCCACTGCCGCCCCCCGCAGTCGGCTCGCGCTGCGCACCACGTCGAGCTGTCGCCGCGGACCCCTACCATCTTTCCGGTACGCTTGTTACAGTTCCGGCATTCGCAAGGAGGAGACACCACGCTCACCGATCGGCACTGCATGCGGCGCCGGCTGATGCGGCGCCGCGGATGGCGCGGGTGATCACCGACCGGTCCGTGACCAAGGCGGGCTCTGGAGCCACGCGCGGCCGGCGTGAGGGTTGGAGGGGGAGTGCCTGAGACCGGATCTGCGTGGCGCGCGTCCTCTCAGCGCCTCCTGCCGCACACTTACGAGGCGCCCCCCGAGGGCGCTTACGACCTCTACCCCGCCCACGACGTGGGGCCCGGGAGGATCCGGCGGGGGTACGAAGCCCTGGCGGACCTGCTCAGGGACCAGCCGATCGTCGTGGTCGATGGTCACCCGGGCGTCCTCTGGGAGTCCTTTCGCGGGCAACTGTCCCAGGCGATGCGCAGCGTTGGCCTGCGCCCGAACTTCATCGACGTGCAGCAGGCGATGCGTCCCCCCGAGGAGATCGATCGGATCATCGAGCCATCGATGGGCGACGACGACCCCCTGTTCGGCTTCCGTTTCGCGGGGGATCTCAGGGACTTCTTCGACGCGCACCTGCTCTTGGCGCTGCGACCCGACCCGCACTGGACGACGAACGTCCTCTACGGCGGCGGGGCATCGTTGGCCGGGTGGCGGGGGTCTCTGGTGTACGTCGATGTGCCGAAGAACGAGATCCAGTACCGCGCTCGGGCGTCCTTGGCGACGAACCTCGGGGCCGGTGCGGCGCTGCCCCCGGGTAGTGCGTACAAGCGCAGCTACTTCATCGACTGGCCCGTCTCCGCCAGGCATCGGGCGCGACTCCTTCCGGCGATCGACTGGCTCGTGGACGGCCAGGATCCCGCTGCCCCGGCCGTGATGTCGGGTAAGGACCTGCGCGCCGCGCTACGCGAGATGGCTCGTAGCTGTTTCCGTGTGCGCGCCTGGTTCGAGCCTGGCCCGTGGGGCGGGCAGTGGATCCGGCACAAGGTCCCACAGCTGTCGCGGGACGTCCCCAACTACGCATGGTCGTTCGAGTTGATCGCGCCCGAGAACGGCCTGATCCTCCGCTCCGGCGACCAGCTGCTGGAGGTGTCGTTCGACACGCTGATGCACCAGGAGCACGCGGCGGTCCTGGGTGAGTGTGCCCCGCGGTTCCAGTACGAGTTCCCCATCCGCTACGACTTCCTGGACACGGTCGATGGCGGCGACCTCTCCATCCAGATCCACCCTCAGCCGGACTTCATCCGGGAGAACTTCGGGGAGACCTTCACCCAGGACGAGGCCTACTACATCCTGGACTGCACTCCCGGGGCGACGGTGAACCTCGGCATGCAGGAGGGCGCCGACATCGGGGAGTTCCGCGAGCTCCTCATCGACTCGGCCACGCATGGAACGGCTGTCGACATCGAGCAGTACGTCCAGTCGCTGCCCGCGAGCAAGCACGACCTGTTCCTGATCCCACACGGCACCATCCACGGTGCCGGAGCCGGCAACCTGGTCCTCGAGATCTCGGCCACGCCGTACATCTTCACGTTCAAGGTCTACGACTGGCTGCGCCCGGGCCTGGACGGCAAGCCCCGGCCGCTGAACATCGATCGCGGCTTTGCCAACCTGGACCCCGACGCGCAGGGCGCGCGGATCCGCGAGGAGTATGTGTCGGCCCCCGTCCTCCTCGAGCAGGAAGCCCAGGGCGACAGGTACTCCCGGGTGGTCCACCTACCCACCCATCCACGGCACTTCTACGATGTCCACCGCCTCGAGCTCAACGGCACGATCGACCTCCAGACAGGGCACTCCTGCCACGTGCTGAACCTGGTGGAAGGCGAGGCAGTGATCTTGGAGCCCGCATCCGGACCGTCGGTCGAGTTTCACCACGCGGAGACCTTCGTGGTCCCTGCAGCAGCTGGGTCGTACCGCCTGACCAGCCCGACCGGCGCGGACATCATGGTGGTCAAGACATTCGTCAAGCCGCTTGCGGACTGGCCCGAGGGGGTGGTCGCGGACGCCCGCGATCCCCGGCGGGAGGGTAGCGGCTGATGCGGAACTGGACTGTGCGCCTGCTGCACCACACCCATGTGGACATCGGCTACACGCACACGCAGGACGAGGTCTTCGCGATCCAGATCCGCCACCTCCAGGAGGCCATAGGGCTGGTCGATCAGAACCGGTACCGCGCGGACGCGGCGCAGTTTCGGTGGAACCCCGAGGTAACCCTGACGGTCAGGAAGTGGCTGGAGCAGGCGGGCCCGGATGAGGTCGACCGGTTCACGTCGATGGTGCGCGACGGCCACATCGGCCTGGACGGCATCTATGCCAACCTGCTCACCGGCCTGTGCCGGCCCGAGGAACTTGCCGCAGCGTTCACGGGGAAGCGACAGCTCGAGCAGTTGACGGGGGTGCCTATCGACTCGGCCATGATCACCGACATCCCCGGCTGGAACTGGGGCATGGTGTCGGCGCTTGCCGAGAACGGCATCCGCTACCTGTCTTCGGGGCCCAACAGCTTCGACCGGATCGGGTACACGATCACCGAATGGGGAGACAAGCCGTTCTACTGGGTGTCGCCCTCCGGCCGGGAGCGGGTCCTGCTCTGGGTGCATGGCAAGGGGTACGCCTGGTTCCACACCGGTCTGAACGCGAAGCGGTTGCGCAACAAGCTGACGCCGGCACGGCTCCGACGCTACCTTCGCTCCCTGGAGCGGTCTGGCTACCCTTACGACTCGATCATCATCCGCTACACGATCGGCGCCGACAACGGCCCGCCCGATCGGCGGCTCAGCCAGATCGTGGAGGACTGGAACGCGACCGTCGACGACATCCGACTGGAGATCTCGACGACGTCGAAGGCGATGGCCGAGTTCGAGGCCGCACACGGTGACCGGATCCCCGAGTATCGAGGGGATCTCACCCCGTACTGGGAGGACGGCGCCCTCTCGACAGCCCGCGAGACCGCGCTGGCCCGGGAGGCCAGCGAGCGGCTGACTCAGGCGCAGACCCTCGCGGCGATGACCGGTCGCGGGCGGGACCTCGCGCGGGAGGCACGCGTGCTGGACGACATCCTGCTGTTCAACGAGCACACGTGGGGTGCGTACAACTCGATCCGCCGGCCGGACCACTCCTTCGCCAAGAGCCAGTGGGCGTGGAAGCGCGACCGCGCGCTGGCCGCGCAGACGGAAGTCCGGGGGCTGCTGACCGACGCCGCGGGCGGCGCGCTGGAGCCGGGGCTCCTGTACGAAGACAAGCTGTCCCGCGCCGCGAATCCATCCGCCGCGAACCAGTCGGTCACCGTGTTCAACACGCACAGCTGGTCGGTCTCACGCGTGGTCGAGGTGAGCTCCGAGCATGATCGGGTGCTTGATGCCGACGGCCGACCGGTGCCCTCCCAGCGGCTGGCCAACGGCCGGCTCGCCTTCCTTGCCGAGGACGTGCCCGCCCTGGGGAGTCGGCGGTACGGCCTGGTGGAGGGGGTATCCGAGCCGGCGTCCAATGGCTGTTCGGTGGATGACCTGCGGCTGCGCAACGGCACTGTCAGCGTCGAGATCAATGCGACGACGGGGGCGATCAGCAGCCTGTGCCATGCCGGGGTGGAGTACGTCGATCGCGCCGCCAAGGATCTGTTCAACGGCTACGTGCTCGTCCCGAGCAAGATGCCGGCGCTCAAGCAGCGGGAGGATCTCGACGAGGGGGTGCAGATCGAGGTGCTGGACCGCGGCCCGCTGCGCTGCACGGTCCGCATCCGCCGGCGCGCCGCCCGGACGCTGCTGTACGAGACCGAGGTCGTGCTCGACGCGCACTCCCCGCAGGTGCAGATCAGCAACGTCCTGGACCGGCCCGTCGCCCGACGCAAGGAGGGCGTCCACTTCTCGTTCCCTCTCGCACTGCCCGGCGGAGTCGTCCGCTACGACGCGGCTTGGGGCACGGTCCGGCTGGAGACCGATCAGCTGCCGGGGGCGAATCGGAACTTCATCACCGCCTCCCGATGGGTCGACGTGTCCGACGACAGCTCGGGGCTGTGCTGCGTCCTGGTCGATGCCCCGATCTTCACCAGCGGGCCGCTACGGCGTGATCCCTGGCGGATGGGCCCCCCCGGCCCGTGCGGTTGGGTCCGGCGGGCCGAACAAGACGGGACCATTCACTCCTACGTTATGAACAACTACTGGCAGACGAACTACAAGGCCGACCAGCCGGGACGCACGCTGTTCCGCTATGTGCTGGTACCGCATGGCGCGTTCAGCCCGGCCGAGAACTACCGCACCGCCCTACAGAGCGTACAGCCGCCCGTCCTGGCAAGTGATGTCACAGTGAGCGCCGGCGCGCTGCCGATCCCCTCCCACCAGGACATCGCCGTCAGCTGTGTGCAGGACGCAGACGGCGGGCTGCTGATGCGGCTAGTGAACATCGGAGCCTCGAGGGTGGAGACCACCCTCGACCTGCCCGAGGGGGCGATCGACGCGGTGCGTCTTCGGGTCGCCAGCGTGGGGAAGGACGATATCCTCGACGGCGGGGTCGTCACGCTCGCTCCCTCGGAGACCGTCGTAGTGGGCGTCGCCCCCGAGGAGAAGCTGGCAT
Organism: Actinomycetota bacterium; assembly: GCA_026392265.1. GTDB lineage: Bacteria > Actinomycetota > Thermoleophilia > UBA2241 > UBA2241 > CAIXSE01. Next base: position 7,118 of record JAPLCL010000084.1, on the reverse strand, counting down.
GAGCGAGACGCAGCAGTACTACACGATGAAGCGCAAGATCCTCTTCAGTCTGATCTCCGGCGGTTCCTCGCTGGTCATGGTGGTGGTGACCGGCGCCCTGATGAAGTTCTACACCGACGTCATCGGGCTCAACCCGGCCTACTACGGCGTGGTCTTCTTCATCTTCCTCGTCTGGAACGCGATCAACGTCCCGATGGTCGGGTACGCGGCCGACAAGCACCCTTACGTCAAGGGGCGCGGCAAGTACCGACACGTGATCCGTTGGGCGATCCCCGTCATGGCCTTCTCCGCCGTGGGCATGCTGTTCGCGTCGCCGAGCTGGTCGGATCTCGTCATCTCCGGGTACCTGCTGGCCCTGCTGCTGATCTACGAGGTCGCCCAGGCGATGATGCAGGTCAGCTTCGTCGCATTCACGGTCAACGCTTTCATCAACATGGGCGAGCGCACACAGGTGCAGGTGATCGCCAGCTACGTGAACATGATCCCGATCTTCATCGGCGGCCAGATCCCGCTGTGGCTGCTGACTGGCGACTACAGCCGCGGCACGATCGTGGCCGTCATCACCGCGACGATCGCGTTCGGCCTGCTGCTCGTGTGGATCGGGTCCTACTTCGTCAGGGAGGACCCGGAGTTCTACCGCCACGTGGAGGTCACCCAAGGATTGCCCCAGCTCTGGGCCCTGGGCAAGGAGCTCTTCCGCGATCGGACCTTCAGGATCTTCGTCGGGGCCTTCATCTTCATCCAGGCGGGAACCGGCAGCTACTACAACGGCTACCTCTACTACATGGACAACGTCCTGGGGGTCTCCGGGCTGAAGGTGGCGATCCCGGACCTGCTGACCGGCATCGTACAGATGATCATGTTCCCGTTCATCATCATCCTGGTCCGGAAGTACGGGTCCAAGGAGACCATGTGGCGGGGGCTCCTGCTCGCCGTGGTAGGGCACCTGACATTGACCTTCTCCGTCAACTACTGGGTCGCTGCCGCGACCTACCTGGTCATTCTGGCGGGGTACGCGTTCAGCTCAGCCATCGGCAACCCGATGCAGGGGCTGATGGTGGACCACCTCGAGCTGCAGAGCGGGAAACGGCAACCGGGTGTGGTCCGGGGAGTGCTCGCGATGTTCCTGGTCCCCGCTCAGTACACCCAGCAGCTCGTCCTCAGCGCCCTGCTGGCGATCACCGGCTACACGGCGAGCGACCCGCACGCCCCTGAGACGGTCCAGGCGGTCCGGTGGGGGGCGGGACTGGTTCCGGGACTGATCCTCCTAATCGGCGTGCTACTGCTCAGACGCCTGCCGGTCAACCACACGAAGGAACGCGAGATCCAGTCCGCCGTCGAAGAGAAGCACCAGATGGCAGTCCAGCTCGAGACGTCCTAGGGACCACTGACGTAGGAGACCCTGTGCAGACGCTGCACGTCATCTCGCACACCCATTGGGACCGCGAGTGGTATCTGACCTTCCAGCAGTTCCGCCTGAAGCTCGTCCATCTCATCGACAAGCTGCTCGACATCCTCGACGAGGACCCCGAGTACCGGCACTTCATGCTCGACGGCCAGACCATCGTCCTCGACGACTACCTGCAGGTGCGACCGGAGAAGGAGGACGTGCTGCGGCGGCACATCCGTGACGGGCGCATCCTCATTGGACCGTGGCACATCCTGCCGGACATGTTCCTGGTCAGTCCCGAAGCACACATCCGCAACTTGCTCGAGGGCGCGCGCACGACGCGCCGGTTCGGCCCCGGGATGCCGGTCGGGTACATCCCCGACCCGTTCGGCCATCCCGGCCAGATCCCCCAGATCCTCACGGGGTTCGGCATCGAGGCCGCCGCCCTGTGGCGCGGCGTCGGGGACTTCCCCACCGAGCTCTGGTGGGAGTCCCCGGACGGTTCCAGGATCCTGCTGGCCTACCTGCGCAACGGGTACGGGAACGGAGCCAACCTGCTGGTGCACGATCACGAGCTGTTCACCCGGCAGCTCGCCGTCGCCGCCGACTCCCTGGCCGCGCACTCCGCGGTGGATGACCGCCTGATCATGCTGGGCACCGACCACATGGAGCCCTCCCCTTACACATCGGGCGCGATCGCCTTCGCCGATGCGCACCTACCCGACACGAAGGTCATCCACTCGACGCTGCCGGCCTACATCCAGGGCATGGTCGCCCAGATCGCGGGTCGGGAGGAGTCGTTGCCCACCATCCGGGGCGAGCTGCGGGCGTGTGAGATCGCCCATCTGCTCCCCGGGGTGCTGTCCACGCGCATGTGGATCAAGCAGCGCAACCATCACTGTGAGACCCTGCTCGAGAAGTGGGCGGAGCCGTTCAGCGTGTTCGCCGAGAACATGATCGCCGAGCAGCGGTCGCTCTCGTCGCCCGACGCCCTCGCCTCCAACCGGATAAGGGACGTCGCCCCGCTCCTCCGTCAGGCTTGGCGGCTGCTGATGGAGAATCACGCGCACGACTCGATCTGTGGCTGCTCCATCGACCAGGTGCACGACGAGATGGAGGTGCGCTTCGACCAGGTCGACCAGATCGCCGACGAGATCATCCTGCAGGCCCTGCAGGCGCTGTCCCGCGCGGTGGACACCGAGCGAGACGACGCGATCTCGGCGGTCGTGCTGTTCAATCCGCTTGGCCACCCCCACCGCGACCTCCTGCAGATCGACGTCAATGTCCCCGACGACGTCGCCGCATTCGAGCTCGTCGATGCGGACTCCCGGGTGATCCCGCACGAGTTCGTCGGCTCGAGCAACGAGGTGCTGGCCAACGTCCTGCTGAGCACGCACGAGCTACGCGACACGATCGGCGCCATCAACGAGGGCCGGGTGGCGGGGGCCGCGATCGTCAGCGTGACGGTCTCCCGCGACGGCGACACCGTCACCATCGATGCCTTGCTCGATGACGAGGGGCAGCCTAACATCGCCGAGTGGCACCAGGCCGAGGAGCAGATCGCCCGGTACGAGACAGACCCCAGCGTCACGCACTTCCACGTCCTCGCCCACACGCCGAAGGCCTCGAGCATCCGGTTCGTGAGCCCGGAGGTCCCGGGACTCGGATGGTGCACGCTCTGGGTGCGCCCGGCCGAGGCGCCACCAGCCGCCGAGGCGGGCGGGATCAACCCGGTACTGCGGCGTGTCCTGCCGCTGGCGCTGCGCCTGGCCCAGACCGATCTGGGTGAGCGGCTGCTCGCGATCCTGGATCGAGGCGACGAGGCGAAGCCTCCCTTCGTCATCGAGAACGGGACCTTCCGGGTGGAGGCCGTCCGCTCGGACGGCACGCTGACGATCACCGACAAGCGCACGAACACGGTGTACGCGGGGCTCAACCGGCTGGTGGATGGTGGGGACGCAGGTGACGAGTACAACTACTCGCCTCCCGAGGCCGATGAGTCCTTCTCACCTCGCGTGCGCTCGGTGAAGGCCTTCCGGAACAGGCTGGTGCCGTCCTTGGAGATCGAGTACGAGCTGAGGGCGCCGGCTGGTCTCTCCGCCGACCGGCGTAGTCGCTCGACGAAGCTGGTGCGCATTCCCGTCCTGAGCCGGATCACGCTCCCGCCGGGGGTTCCTCGGATCGACATCCAGACCAACGTCGACAACGTGGCGGCGGACCACCGACTGCGCGTGCACTTCCCGGCGCCCGTCGTCGTGCCGGAGGCGCACTACGACGGCCACTTTGAGGTCGTCCGAAGGGATATCGGCGTGCCCCAGAAGGGTGAGGGCTGGCTGGAGGATCCTCGCCCCGAGGTCCCGCAGCGGGCCTTCGTGGACGTGTCCGACGGGACGGTCGGCCTGACCGTGGCCAACCGTGGCCTGCCGGAGGTCGAGGTCCTCAAGGGCCCTGAGGGCACGAGCAGTGTGATCGCACTGACGCTGCTCCGCTGCGTCGGCTGGCTGTCCCGCGACGATCTCCCCGAGCGCCAGGGTCATGCCGGTCCCGCGCTCGAGACACCCGGGGGGCAGATGCGCGGCAAGTGGAGCTACCACTACTCCGTCATCCCGCACGCCGGGGATTGGCGGGAGTCCCATCCGCAGGCGCTGGCCTATCAGACCGGCCTGCGTGCCGTCGAGACGGGAATCCACGAGGGCGAGATCTCGCCTCAAGGCGCATTCATCGCGCCCCTGCCCGGCGAATTCGTCGTCAGCACCGTCAAGGCCACTGACGACGGCAGCGGCTGGCTGATGCGCGGATACAACGTCTCACCCGAGACCATCACGCTGGACGTCAGGCCGCTCCGCCGGTTCTCCCGCACTGAGAAGGTCGACCTTGCCGAGGAGGAGATCGCGCTCCTGAGCAGCGATGATCGAGGCGGCGTCACCATCCCCGTCGCCGGGCACAAGATCGTCGGCGTGAAGTTCTCGGGTCCATTGACCTAGCGTCCCGAGTCAGAGATCCGCTCGCAACAGGCGGCAAGGCTCTCGAGGATTTCGTCGCTGGTCTTGTGCCAGATGAACGGCTGGAGGTCGTCGTTCCATCGCGCTCGGAGGCCACCCGCAGCCCCTTCCTTGATTCGATAGATGACACGACATATACTACGCGTCATCTAAATTCTCAAGGAGGACCCCCGTGACCACCTCAGCCCCGATCAGCAGAGTCGGTATGTTCAGCACCGGCTCGGTGCAAGTCCGTCCCGACCATGCTGCGGCCACGTGGAAACCGATGATGCTGTGGCTCCTCACATCGACCAAATGGACTCCTCCTCTCCCGATCAACTTCTTCGTCATCGAGCACCGTGAAGGGCTGGTGCTCTTCGACACCGGGCAGGACCGGGCGTCGGTCACAGATCCCGGCAGCTACTTCCCGGCTGGGATCACTGGAGCGATGTACCGTCGGTCGGCCAAGGCGGTCGTTCCTGCAGACCAGACCATGGCGGCGGGGCTTGGCAGACTCGGCTACAAGTCGTCGGATGTCAGCGTGGTGATCCTGTCCCACCTGCACCAGGATCACGTCGGTGGCCTCGCCGAGCTATTCCATGCACGCATCTACGTGAGCCAGGCCGAATGGGACACTCTGGCCCAACCGCGCGCGGAGCTCGGCGGGCTCATGCGGCGCCACATCGACCTTCCCGGTCTTGCGTGGACCAAGGTCACGCCCGCACCGACCACGGAGCGGGCTCTCAGGCCGTTCACCACCGCGCACGATCTCTTCGATGACGGGAGCCTTGTCTTGATCCCGACGCCGGGGCACACCCCCGGTTCCCTGTCACTGGTCGTGCGCCGGCCCGGACAGCCGGCTCTGGCTTTGGTGGGAGACCTCACCTTTGCAGCGCCCTTGCTCGAAAGCGGTCACGTCCCCGGAGCGGGTGATCGCAAGCAGTTGCAGCAGACCACCGCTATGATGAACGAGTTGCGTCGTAACCTTGGCGGCCTGGTGGTTCTGGCCACGCATGACCCTGATGCGGAAGGCGAGCTCAGCAAGGCCTTCGTGCGGTGAAGGGGGGTCATACACCGGCTGCCGCAGGCCAGGAGATCCGTCATGCGCACCGCGGAGGAACTTCGCTATCTCGTACTCGCTGCGGAGCTTGAGGGCAAGCGGCAGCTGGCACACCAGCTGCGCCCCTTTGGGCTTACGCCCTCCCAGGCAGAGGTGCTGCGCGTGTTGGCTGATCACGGCCCACTTTCCCTGAACGGACTCGGGTCACTGCTCGTGTGCGAGAGCGGATCCAGCCCCAGCCGCCTGGTAGACCGAATTGTGGCGCGTGGCCTGGTCGATCGTCGTCCAGGCGCCACGGATGGGCGCGCGGTAGAGCTCACGCTCACGCCTGAAGGCGAGCGGCTTTCACGGGAAGTGGCGGCGCTCGAAGAGGCCATGTACGCGACCATCGACGCGCTGGCCGGCCCCGACATCGGTGTCACGTTGGGCTTCCTCCGTGCCTTCGTCGACGGGTCACCGTCAGGCCAGGCCCTCGCCCGCCGCATCGCCCTCTCGGAGTGACCCGAGGGCTTCACGCGCATCTGTCAGCGCGCGTGCTCCGCTACTCCCCTACTCCCCGGCCGCACCTTCGGCGCCGGCAAGTTCTCGCTCGATGCGCCGATCCGGGACCACCCAGATCACGTCGACCACCCCGCAGAGCGCGGCCGTGAGGAGCGGCACCCAGAACGCGCAGGCGACGGCCAGCACCAGGATCGCGAGCGTCGCCTTGCCCTTGCGGTCTTTGCCCAGGGCTCTCCCAAGGAGCGAGTCCCTACCCTGCGTGGCCAGGATCGCGCTCTGTAACAGCCAGTAGGCAAGGGACGACGCCAGCAGCACGCCGGCGTAGACGGCTGTCGGGCCCGGAGCGAAGTGCGTCTCGCCCATCCACGCCGTGCCGAACGGCACCAGCGACAGACAGAACAGCAGCCCCATGTTGGCCCAGAGCACCTTGGCGCTGACGCGCTCCACCTGCCGGCACTCCCTTTTGCGCGCTGTCCTTGCCAAGGTGGACCCGTCTGGCGTTTGGAGGCCCCGACGAGACACCCCGGAGGCTCGACGGAAGCCGCGGATCGCGCAGGAGAATGGCGCCGAGCGCAGCCGCCATGATCAGGTTCGGAACCGTCCACGGACCCAATGGGGCGATCACCAGCAGGAAGACGATGCCGCCGACCAGGCCGACGCTTCCCCACTGACGACCCTTGATCATCATCAGCCCGATCGTGACTTCATAACTGGCGACGAGCAGGCCGAAGACAGCGGGGGCTTTGGCGACCACATGTTCGAACACCCATCCCCAGGGGGAGAGCAGCGGCGCGCTCGTGCCGAGGTCCACAAACGCGTCGGGCGCGGCCAGGACGAACACGACGTTGACGCCGACCGCCATGATGATGAAGAAGATGCCGAGAGCCAGGCGCCCGGCGCCCGGGAGCCAGAGCGCAAGCCCCAGAGCGAACAGGCAGAAGGCTGCCCAGACGATGGTCTGCTGCACCATGTCCATCTCTCCTTCCCGGCTCTGTCTCGCGAAGCAGTGGCCGCCATCGAAGACGATCCACGAGCCTCCGTGACCGAGGCGCGCTCGAACCACAGACAGCAGCGTACAGGGTGGTCGGCGCGGCCGCGCCCGTCACGGGGGGAGTCTTCCAGCCCGTCACGTGGGCAGTCTTCTGACTGGCCAGGTGACCAGGATCTCAGCAGCCGACCCACGATT
>JAPLCL010000044.1 GCA_026392265.1 Actinomycetota bacterium | reverse complement strand
CCGCACATGCCGGTGCCATCGACCATCAGCGCGTTCAGGCTGACGACGGTCTTGATCCCGTGCTCCCGGGTCACGTTGGACACGGCACGCATCATCACCGCCTGGCCGATGGCCAGGACCTCGCCTATCTCCGCCCCTTCGGCGATCAGCCGCTTCAGTTCGTCTGTCACGAAACCGTGGCGCCCGTAGCTGCCGTCATCGGTCGTCACCAGGAGCTGATCGCTCACCGCGCGCATCTCGTCCTCGAGGATCAGCAGATCCTTCTCGCGGGCGCCGATGATACCGATGAGGCGGTTGCCCGCCTCCTTGTGGCCGGTGAGCAGGTGATGCAGCACGGCGATACCGGAGCCGCCGCCGATGCCCACCACGGTGCCCACCTTCTCGAAATGCTCGGGGGCACCCAGCGGGCCGCAGAGGTCCTTGATCGCGTCGCCGACGCCCAGTGAGGCGAGCAGCGCGGTGCTCTTGCCCACGACCTGGAAGATGATGGTGATGGTGCCGGTGGCCGCGTCCCTGTAGGCCACGGTGAGCGGCACGCGTTCCCCGGTCTCGTTGACGCGCACGACGACGAACTGCCCCGGGACGATCTTGCGCGCGATCAACGGAGCCTCGATGGTGAGGCTGATCATGTCGCGCTTGGTCAGCTCCTGCCGATCCGCGATCGCGTACATGGCGCGAACCCCCTGACTCAGCGTCGACCCGGCAGTGCGGCTCTCCGTCGCTCCGCCGTAGTCTCCCTACTACCATACACCCGGAGATGGGGCGGTGGAGGCGACAGCGCCGTTGCGCGGCGTTTCACAAAGTGAGGCGGCGTGCCCGCGGCGCGCCGCCTCACGCCCGCGCTGGACACGGCGCTTGCCGTCGGCGAAGATGCGTGGCGATGGATGACGCCCCGACAGCCCCGCTCCCGTATCTCCACACGCAGATCGGCTACCCGATCCTCGTCGGCATGGCGCTGGGTTCTCTGACGCAGGTGCGCGCGCTGCTCCGCGACAAGCGCGCCGGTCGGCCGCGCTGGTGGTCGTATGTGCCCGGATGGCTCGCGTTCGCCGCGCTCATGCTGGCGTTCTCGCGGCTCACCGTGGTGGTCGACGGGACGCACGTCTCGGTCGGCTTCGGCGGCGGGCTGGCCAGACGCAGGTTCGAGCTGCACACCATCGAGACCGCGAGCGTCGTCAAGACCCCCTGGCTCGCCGGCTGGGGCATCCGGCTCACGCGCCAGGGCTGGCTCTACAACGCCTGGGGTCGCGGCGCGGTCCAGCTCCGCTTCGCCGGCGGCCGCCGGTTCACCATCGGCACCAACGAGCCGGAGGCGCTGCTCGCGGCCATCCAGCGCGCCCGTGAGGGTCTCGTCGCCGAGTAGGCCTCAGGCGCCTGCGAGCCGTCGTCAGCGCGCGCCGCTGATCAGGCGCCCCGCCAGCAACCCACCAAGACCCGCGAGGTCCTCGGCCGGCAGGTAGTGACCGGCGGTGGCGTCGAACACCACACTCGCTTGAGCAGGGAACTCGTCGTCGCCCACCCACACCAGCGCCGCAAGCGCCAGACGCGGCAAGGCCTGGAAGGCGAAGGCCGCGTCAGCCAGCTGGAGCGGCAGGCCGCCGGCGGATGCTGCCGCGGCGCGAAAGCGCGCGAGCCCGGCCTCGGAGCCGAAGGCCTGCGCCAGCGGCGACTCGGCGCGCTGCGCGAACGACGCCGCGTAGAACAGGCCGTCGGGCAGCTCACGGAAGGCGAGCCATTCGCCGGCCGGCACCACTGCATCGGCGCGGAGCAGGTAGTGAAGCAGCAGGATGCTCACAGCGACGTGAGCCGGAGCGCCGTCGGCGCTCACGTCGCCGCCCGGGTGCGTCACCGCGTGCGCCTGCCCGAAGAAGGGCGCGGTCACTCCGTCCGGCATCGTGCAGCAGCCCGCCTGCGCGGCGCACCGCGCAGGGTCTGCTGCGGCCCACTCCGACCGCGCCTGTTCCCACGCCGCACGAAACCGCCGATCTACCTCTTCACCGCTCATGGGCCGGGATTGTCGCACATCGGCGGCGCGCCGTCGCCGGCCGGACGTCCCGAGCATGTGAGACACTAGATCGTATGCACGCACCGCTCACCATCGCACCCAAAGTGTCGGCCCAGGAGTACGGAGCTGTGTTCACTCAGCGCTGGGTGGTCGAGCTCATTCTCGACCTGTGCGGCTATGTTGCGATTGAGGATCTTTCACAGAAGGTGGCGATTGAGCCTGCGTGCGGCGATGGCGCATTCATGGTGCCGATGGCCCAGCGCTTGTCAGAATCCCTCCGCCTTCACGGCCGCCGGCTCGGCGATGCTGAGTCAGCCATCAGAGGCTTCGATCTCCAAGAGCAACATGTCGAACGCTGCCGGCAGTCCGCCGTCAGCCAGCTGCTGTCCGACGGCTGGAATCCAACAGACACGGCCGTAGTCGTCGATACCTGGGTTCGACAAGGGGACTACCTTCTTACAATCCCTGCTCAGGACGCCGATTTTGTCATCGGGAATCCGCCGTACATCCGTAGCGACGACCTGTTGCCCAGCGCACGCCAAGCCTACCTGGGCATGTGCTCGACAATGACACCGGGAAGCGACATCTTCGTCGGCTTCATTGAGACGGGGCTGCGAAGTCTCAAGCGGGGTGGCGTCCTGTCGTTCATCGTCGCCGATCGCTGGATGCATAACAGCTACGGACGTCGGCTACGTGGCCTGGTGACAGACTGCTACGCCGTGGAGGCCGTCTGCGAGATGCACGGCGTCAACGCCTTTGCTGAGGATGTATCCGCCTACCCCGCGATCACTCAGATTCGGCGTTCCCGGCAAGACGGGGCCATATACGCCGCTGCCACTGAGCGCTTCGACCAGGCGGCGGCCCACCGCTTCATGTCGTGGGTGCGAGGCGGGACGCAGCGCAGTGAAGACCCCGACTTTCGCGCCGCGCGCTTGCCGGGTTGGTTCCACACCGAGGGCATGTGGCCGTCGGCCAGTCCTGAGCGGATCGCTCTGCTTGAGACGCTCAACGATGCCTTCATGCCGCTCGAGGATCAGGCCACCGGCACCAAGGTCGGAATCGGCATCGCCACCGGTGCAGACGATGTCTTCGTGACTGGCGATGAGTCCCTTGTGGAGCCCGACCGTATGCTTCCCCTCGTGACGACCGCGCACATCAAGTCCGGGCATCTCGACGGGCACGACAAGTGGCTCGTCAATCCTTGGGACGACGCCGGGCGCCTGGTCGAACTTGGCGATTATCCGAGGCTCGAGTCCTACCTCTCTTCCAAAGCAGAGAGACTGGCGCGACGGCATGTCGTCCAGAAGGCTCCAGCCGACTGGTATAGAACCATCGACAAGGTCCACTCAAGCCTGCGCGGCGCCCCCAAGCTGCTCCTCGCCGACATGAAAGCCACCATCCAACCGGTCCTCGACCCGGGATTCGGCTATCCACATCACAACCTGTACTGGATCACCTCGACCGGGTGGGATCTTGAAGTGCTCGGCGGGATCCTGCTCTCGCGTGTGGCGCAGATGTTTGTGGAGGCCTATGGCGTGAAGATGCGCGGCGGGACGCTCCGGTTCCAGGCGCAGTACCTGCGCCTGATCCGCGTGCCCGCTCCGAGTAGTGTCTCTCCCTCGCTTGAGGCTCGCCTCAGGCGAGCTTTCCAGTTGCGCGATGTCGGCGAAGCCACCGCGGCGGCGCTGGAGACGTACGGTCTCAAGCATCTGCCCGACTAAGGGGGATCAGTGGAGCCTTTCGAGGACGCCGTGTTGAGTTGCTGGCGCTTACGCCGAGCCGCCGCCAGCAAGGCCCGGGCAGGAGGCAGCAAAGACCCCGGACTACGCGCCGGCGTGACGAGCGGGGCCCATCTTGATCCGCTTACCGACTTGGTCACAGCGACATTCACCGAAGCCGGCATCCCGGATTACGCAATCTGGAAGGGTAGGAGCCGCTTGGACCTGCCGGGCTACTTCAGAGCCGAGAAGCGCTGGGACATCGTCGTCGTTCACGGCGGTGAGTTGGTGGCGGCCGTTGAGTTCAAGAGTCAGTTCGGATCATTCGGTAACAACCTGAACAACTGCGCAGAGGAAGCCTTGGGCAACGCGACCGACCTGCAACAGGCAGCCGAGCAGGGCCTGCTGGGACGCACCGCTCCTTGGCTTGGGTACGTGTACCTGATGCAGGACGAGCCCAAGTCGCGTGCGCCTGTCGCGGTGACCGAGTCGCACTTCCGCGTCGATCGGGAGTTCAAGGATGCGTCCTACCAAGAACGCGCCATGCTCCTGTGCCGTCGTCTCGTCCTGAAACGCCTCTACGATGCGGCTTGCTTCGCCGTGGCAGATCCAGAGGCGGGGGTGGTATGTCAGCCCGCAGATGACCTCACGTGGGCCAGATTCCAGGCGGCGGTCAGGGGGCGGGTGGGCGAGATCCTGGCCTGACCGACGACGGACCGCCAAGGCCGCGCCAAACCGGTCAGGCGGTGGGGACTTCGAGCTCGCGCCCCGCGCCGCTCGCCCAGCTTGCTCCGGCGGCGGCCACCATGACGGCGATCATCGCGGCGATCTCCGTGAGCGTGAGCCGCTGCGACAGGATGAGAAAGCCGGTCAGCGCTCCCGCCGCCGGCTCGATGCTGAGCAGTACGCCGTAGGTGGCGGCCGGCACCAGCCGCAGCGCCACGAACTCGATGAAGTAGGGGAAGGCCGACGAGAGCACGGCCACCAGTGCGCCGAGCGCGAGAACGTCCGCGTGCCCGCTGATCTGCGGCCCGGTCGCGAGCAACAGCGGCGTGAGCAGCGCCGCCGACCCGGCCAGCATGAGCGTCGTCACGGGCAGAGGATCCATGTCGCGCAGCGTCCGCTTCGCGAGCAACAGATACGCCGCCCAGAAGAAGGCGGCCAGTAGCGAGAGCGCCAGCCCAAGGCCGCTGACCGAGCTCGAGGGGCCGCCGAGGACGACGACGCCTGCTCCGGCAAGCACGATCCACAGGTAGTCAAGAGCTCGCCTGCTGCCGATCACCGCCACGGCCAGCGGCCCGACGAACTCGATCGCCACGACCAGGCCCACCGGAGCATGACTGATGGCGCCGTAGAAGCTCGCGTTCATACCGAGGAGCGCGAGGGTGAGCGCGGCCAGCGGCAACCGCTGCCCGCGCGGCGGCAGGCGCAGTGAGCGCGGCCGTACGCAGAACAAGATCAGGGCGGCAAGCGCCGTTCGCAGCCAGAGCGCTTCGACGATGCCAACGGAATCGATGACCTTCACGGCCAGGGCCGAGCCGGTCTGAAACGACAGCGCGATGACGACCACGAGCAGCGCGGCCGTGCCGGCGCCGCGCCGCGCCGAGGGCGGACCCGCCGGATCTAGTGTTTCGGGGTGAACGACCCCGTCCCCCACGGCGAAGCCGCCACCGCGTCGGCCACCGCCTGCGCATCGTTGCCGCGGCTCAAGGCGGAAAGGATGCTGCCGTAGTAGCCGTTGCGCATGGTGATGACCGAGGCCTTGAGCCCCTGTACCCAGCTCGTGTACGCCTTGACTCCCACCGAGTTGAACACGGTCGCCCCCGGCATGGACTGCGTGGTGTTGAGCGGATTGTAGTACGCGGTGTTGTACCAGTGGCCGCCCTCGGCCATCTCCCACGCCACGATAGCGGCCACATTGTCGGCGGTGATCGGCATCCCGAGGCTCTTGAGAAACGCCTGTGCCCACGTGACCTGCGTGATCTTGCCGCCGGCCTTCATGAGCAGCTCGGGCGCGGAGAGGATCTTCTTGATCTTCGCGACCACGTCCTTGAGCAGAGCGGCGCGCTCGGCGATCTTCTGATCCACCGCATAGCGCTGGTTCTCGACCTCGGCCTGCGCCTTCACAGCCACCTGCCGATCGTCCTCGACCGCGGCCTCGTCACGTCGCGCGAGGCCGGTGAGCCGCTGCAGCTCCGTCTCCTCGTGGCGGTCCTGCAGGGAGATCTTGCGCAGAAAATCGAGAGCGAGCTCCGTATCGGCGAAGCTGGACGCCGAGGTGACGATGTCCATCCACGTGACCTCGCCGGTCTTGTACATGGTGCGCATGCGCCCGGCCACGAGGTCCCGCTGCCGGTCGAGCTCGTTGCGGGAGCGGATCAGCTGGCGCCGAGCCTTCACGAGCATGACGTTGACTTCGTCGAGCCGCTGGCGCGCGGCCTCCCACTTCTGCGTGACGACCTCCATCTCCGCATTCAGCCGTTCCATCTGCGCCCGCGTGCGGCGCGCCTCCTTCTGCAGCGCGGCCAGGGAGTCCGGCGCGCGGCCGAGAAGGACGCTCGCGCTGTGGTCCCCGGCCGAGACGGCGGACCCAGCGGGCCCGGGCATGGCGAGGCAGACGGTGCCGGCCGCCGTAAGGACGGCGACGGCGACGGCCGTCTTCAGTAAGCGCCTCGTAAGCCTGGGTGCGTTCATGTCCATGAGAGTGTATCGACCTCCCGCCGCGCCTCATGAGCACAGGCGCAGCGATGCTCCCGCCTCCCGCGGGCGACCTAGGGCTTCGCGCCGTCGCCCGCGAACCCTGCCGCCACGGCGCCCGGAGGGTTGGGCCGCCCGGCGGTCGGCCCGCCCTGCCGTCGGGCGTCCGTTCGTCGCCGATGCGTTTGGATTGCGCTCACGGGGAATACCGACCATAGTGGTTGGGTATCGAAGGCCTGAAGGAGCTCGCATGACCGATGACGTTTCCCCCGCGCAGACGCTCGACTGCATAGGGCTGTACTGCCCCGAGCCGCTCTTCCAGACCAGAGAGAGCATCGACGCCATCGCGGTGGGCGAAGTGCTCGAGATCTTCGCCGACGATCCTGCGGCCCAAGAAGACCTGACGAGGTTCGCCAAGCGCGCCGGCCACGAGGTCGTGTCGGTCGAGAACGACGGCGACCAGCTGCACATCCTCATCCGCCGCCTCAAGTGACAAGGAGCAAGAGACCATGAAGAACGAGAACTCGATCCTGTACGTGCAGACCAGTAACCTCCCCGAGAAGCAGTATTCGCCGCTCGTGCTGGCGCAGAGCGCCAAGGCCATGGGCGTCGACGCCGCCGTGTACTACCTGGGCATGGGCCTCACCGTCCTCAAGCCCGGCGCCGCCGAGGAGATGCAGATGGGCAGCTTCCCGACGGTCGCCGAGCTGCTCAAGAAGACCATCGACATGGGCATCACGGTCTACGTCTGCGAGGCCTCCAAGCAGATGCTCGGCTGGGAGAGCGTGGAGCTGATCGACGGCGTCAAGATCGTCGGCGCGGCCACCCTGAACGACCTCGCCCTCGACGCGGGCGCCACGATGTGGTTCTGATGCGCGACGTCGTCTACGCAGACTACCAATCCTCCAAGCCCGTCGACCCGAGAGTCGTCGACGCCATGCTGCCGTACTTCAGCGCCGCCGGCACCTTTGGCAACGCGGCTTCTTTGCACGCCGTGGGCGACGACGCCACGGCGGCGCTTGAAGAAGGCCGCGCCGCCGTCGCCCGCCTCGTCGGCGCGCAGCCGCAGGAGATCCTTTTCACGTCTGGCGCCACCGAGGCCAACAACCTGGCCCTCATCGGGTACGCGCAGCGCAACCGGCGCAAGGGCGACCACGTGATCATCACCGAGGCCGAGCACATCTCGGTGCTCAACATCGCCAAGTACCTCGAGAAGAGCGGCTTCAAGGTGACGCGCGCGCCGATCGACCTGTACGGGCGCGTGTCGGCCAAGAAGCTCCGCGCCCGCATCACTGACGAAACCATCCTCGTGAGCGTCGGCTGGGCGAGCAACGAGATCGGTACCGTGCAGCCCATCGCCGAGATCGCCGAGATGCTGGCCGGTACCGGCGTGGCACTCCACACCGACGCCGTGGCCGCCGAAGGCCTCGTGCCCATCGACATGAGCGCCGTGCCGGTGAGCCTCATGAGCCTCTCGGCCAACGACATCTACGGTCCGCGCGGCCTGGGCACGCTGTACGTGCGCAAGGGCGTGCAGGTGGCGCCCGTGCTGCTCGGCGGCGGCCAGGAGCACGGCCTGCGCTCGGGCACCGAGGACCTCGCCTCCATCGCCGGCATGGCGGCCGCCGCCGAGATCATGGCGGCGGAGATGCCGGCCGAAGTGGCACGCATCGCCGCCATCCGCGACCGCCTCGTCGGGCGCGTGCTCGCCGAGATCCCGGATTCGCATCTCAACGGCGCCCCGCTCGAGCCGGCCGGAGGGCGCCTGCCCAACAACGCCCACTTCCGCTTCGACGGCGTGGAGGGTGAGGCCATGATCCTGTCGCTGCGCGACGAAGGCGTGGCCGCGGCGACCGGCTCGGCCTGCAGCTCGAAGACGCTCGAGCCCTCGCACACGCTCATCTCCTGCGGACTCCTGCACGAGGAAGCGCACGGCTCGCTCCAGTTCACCTTCGGGCGTTTCAGCAAAGACGACGACGTGGACCGAATCATGGCCGTGCTGCCTGGCGTGATCACCCGCTTGCGGGTGCTCTCGCCGCTCTACAAGGCCAAGACCCCGGCGTGACGCCCAGATCAGCGTGATCCTTCAGACCGAGAGGCACCATTCATGAAATCCACCCAGTACAGCGAGAAGACGCTCGAGCACTTCCGCAATCCGCGCAACGTGGGCACGCTCGAGGGACCCAACGTCGCCGTCGGCCGCGTCGGCAACCCCGTCTGCGGCGACATGATGGACATTTACATCAAGGTCACGCCTGACGACCGCATCGAGGACATCAAGTTCCAGACCTTCGGTTGCGGCTCGGCGGTGGCGACCTCGAGCATGGTGACCGAGCTCGTCGTCGGCATGCAGCTCGACGAGGCCCTCAAGGTGAGTCGCGGCGACGTCGCCGACGCCCTCGACGGCCTGCCGCCGATCAAGATGCACTGCAGCAACCTGGCCGCCGATGCCCTGCACGAGGCCATCAAGAACTGGCGCGCCGGTATCAAGCCGGAGGACGCGACCACGACGCCGGTGGAGAAGTCGTGCCACCCGCGGCCCGCCGCAGTGGTCGAGGTCGAGATCGCCAACCTCGACGACTACAAGGGCAAGGGCGTCTACACGCGCGTCGACGACCTGTCTGCGCTGGCCGACCAGCGCGTGGTCGTGCTCGACACCGGCGACCGCGCCGCGCAACTTGCCATCGACCTCACGGACCACACCAGCCGCGTGGTGCTCATGACGACCGGCAAAGAGCCGAGCGTGAGCAGCGCCGTGCGCTCGGCCCTCCGCCTCAGCGACGTCAAGCTCCTCACCGAGGCGCAGCCACTGGAGCTCAAGGGCGAGGGCGAGCTGGAGCGCATCCGCGTGCACGACCTCAACGAAGACGAGGAGTACGAACTTACAGCCGATGCGCTGGTGGTTCTGGAGTAGCGCGCGCCGCAGTCGAGAACGACGACGGGGCGGGCGGCCGGAAGGGCCACCCGCCCCGTTCCTCGTCCCTACCTCAGAAGTTCTCGGCGTAGACTTCCTGGTAGGCCTGCGGATGGTCGCACGCCGGGCACACCTTGAGCGCCTTGGGGCCTTCGTGCACGAAGCCGCATTTGCGGCAGATCCACTTGACCGGCTCCGGCTTGGCGAACACGAGGTCCTTCTCGATGTTGTCGAGCAGCTTGCGGTAGCGAGCCTCGTGCCAAGCCTCGACCTTGGCGATCTGACGGAACGACTTTGCCGCGTCCTTGAGGCCTTCGGACTCGGCCATGTCGGCGAAGGCGGGGTACAGATCGGTCCACTCCTCGTTCTCGCCCTCGGCGGCGGCCAGCAGGTTCTCGGCCGTGGTGCCGATCTTGCCGGCCGGGTAGGCGGCGGTGATCTCGACGATGCCGCCCTCGAGGTGCCTGAAATACATCTTGGCGTGCTGGCCCTCGTTCTCGGCCGTCTCGAGGAACAGCGCGGCGATCTGCTCGTAGCCCTCTTTCGCCGCCTGCTTGGCGAAGAACGTGTAGCGGTTGCGCGCCTGGCTCTCGCCGGCGAACGCCTTGAGCAGGTTCTTCTCGGTCTGGGTGCCCTTGAGGCTCGACATATCGGCTCCTTCGACGGGGGGGTACACCCCGTCAGTCTACCTGCTCGGAGCCGGCAGCAGCGCGCCGCGTCAGTGGCTCACGGCGACCAGAGAGATGCCGAGCTTCTCCTCGAGCTGCTTGATGCTGCTGAGCTGAACGTCGTCGATCGTTGCGGGATCGACGGGGTGACAGCTGAACGCCAGCATCGTCACCCCGAGCTCCTCCTCAAGAGCGCCGATCTCCGCCAGGTCCTTGTCGCCGAGCTTGGTCGAGAGACTGCACAGCATGGCTCATCACCCTCCTCGTCGCGGCTTGCTCTTTGCGCATGATGTACCCGCCGGCGCAAGGAGGCAAAGCGTTGGACGCGCGAGACGGGCGGACGCCCATCCCGGCGGGGTAGTACGCATCGGTAAGATAGCAAACAGGCAGTTCCTTATCTCACCTATGCGCGACATACCGCCCCGAGGGGCGGCTGCCTGGGCGGTCACCTGGGCCGCCCGGCAGCCCTGGGCCACTATGCCGCGTGCCGCGGACCCGTGACTTGGTCGGAGAGCATGGACTGGAGCCTGATCCGAGACGCTTTGCGAGCGGAGAGACTCCGGCCGACGACGACGGCGACGCAGGCCACGGCCGCCGCCGCGGCGAAGGCGATGAGATCCTTCGCTTCGAGCGGCACGAGGTTGCCCGAATGGATGAGCGTGTTGGCGCGGCCGTGAGCTCCGCCGTGGAACGACTTGGCAAGCACAGGCGCAGCGCTCGCCAGGACAAGTGTCGCCGTGACCAGGAAGCCGCAGGCCACGGCGATCAGCCGCCGGCTCCATCCGTGGATCCGCTGAGACATGACCCCTCCTCTCGCAGACGCTTGACTGCCCCCCATGCTAGGAGGCTGCAAAGACGGCGACGTCACCCGATTCGGGTGAAACCGTCTCCCCCTGTGGGGGTGCGCGGCCGTGAGCGGAGTTCCCCCCTGAGTTGACCCCACGTTCCTCCGCCGGGGAGACGACTCCTGCGGCCGCCTCCTCTAGGCTGGTCTCAGGCAAGCAGACCAGTCATCACAGGAGGAGTCATGAGCACCGCAGTCGTCACCACCCAGACCCAGAGCAGACAGACCCTGGACATCGGCCTCGTCTTCAAGCAGGGCTGGCGTCTGTTCGTCAAGGACATCGGCCCGCTCATCATCGGGGCCCTCATCGCCGGCGTGCTCAGCATCCTGACGCTGGGCATCCTGGCGGGACCGCTCGCCGCGGGCCTCTACGGGATGGTCGTCAAGCGTGTGAGGGACGGGCAGCCGGCCGGCGTCGGCGACGTCTTCGGCCAGATGAACCGCTTCTGGTCCTTCTTCGCCGCGGCGCTCGTGCTCGTGGTGCTGATCGGCCTTGCGTCACTGACCATCATCGGCGGCATCCTGCTGGCCACCATCTGGCTCTACGTGTTCCCGTTGATGGTCGACCGCGGCTTGGGCATCAGCGACGCCATGGGCGAGAGCTACCGGCTGGTCAGGACCGCCGGCTTCTGGGAGCACCTGGCGCTGGTCATCGTGTTCATCGTGATCTCCGCCATCGCCGACGGCGCCCTGACGATCCTGGCCACGCCGTTCCTCGTGGCGCTGGTGGTCGCCGGCTACTACGTCGCCGCCGGCCGGAGTGAAGAGCTGGAGCGCGCGGCAGTCTGACGCCTCGCGCAGGCCGGCTGACTCAGCCGGACGCACGACGGGCGGGGGAGGCATCACGACCTCCCCCGCCCGTCCCGCGTACGCTCGCGGCCTTACGACGCCTCGTCGAGCGCCTCCTCGAACTGGCTCGCGTACAGGTCGTAGTAGAAGCCACGGGCGGCCATGAGCTCCTCGTGGCTGCCCTGCTCGATGATCGCGCCCTTGTCCATCACGAGGATGATGTCGGCGCCGCGGATCGTCGAGAGCCGGTGGGCGATGACGAAGCTGGTGCGGTCCTTCATGAGCTCGGCCATGGCCTGCTGGATAAGCACCTCGGTGCGCGTGTCCACCGAGCTGGTGGCCTCGTCGAGGATGAGGACGTCCGGGTCGGCGAGGAAAGCGCGAGCGATGGTGAGCAGCTGCTTCTCGCCGGCCGAGACATTGGTGGCGTCGTCGTCCAGCAGGGTGTCGTAGCCGTCGGGCAGGGCGCGCACGAAGTGGTCCACGCGCGCTGCCTTCGCGGCGGCGCGGATATCGTCCTCGCTCGCGCCCTCGCGCCCGTACGCGACGTTCTCGCGGATCGTGCCGCTGAAGAGCCAGGTGTCCTGCAGCACCATGCCGAACAGGCGGCGCAGGTCGCTGCGCGTGATGTGGTGCGTGTCCACGCCGTCCACCAGGATGCGGCCGCCGTCGATCTCGTAGAAGCGCAGCAGCAGGTTCACGAGCGTCGTCTTGCCGGCGCCGGTGGGCCCGACGATGGCCACGGTCTCACCCTGCCGCACGTCCAGGGTGAGGTCCTCGATGAGCGGCGCGTCCGGCAGGTAGCGGAAGGAGACGTCCTCCAGCGAGATGTGCCCGCGGGTGCGCTCGAACACGACGCACTCGGCGGCGTCGGGCTCTTCTTCGGACTCATCGAGGAGCTCGAAGACCCGCTCGGACGAGGCCGCCGTGCTCTGCAGCACGTTCATGATGCCGGCCACCTGGGCGATGGGCATCGTGAACTGGCGGGAGTACTGGATGAAGGCAGTCACGTCGCCGAGCGAGATGCGGCCGGT
>JAPLCL010000263.1 GCA_026392265.1 Actinomycetota bacterium | reverse complement strand
GCCGCGCGCACCGCCGCGTCCACGTCGGCAGGCGACGCGGCGGCCACCCGCGCCACCTCTTCCTCCGTCGCGGGGTTCACGACTGCGAAGCTGGCAGACGGTTCAACGGGCTCGGTCCAACGGCCGTCGATATAGAACTTCGCTTCGTTGCCCATCTGTCGGCCTCCCGGCGTCGTTCGCGGCGCGGGAATCACCCCCGCCGCGCGTTTGTCCGCAGGGGAATGATAGACGGGCCGGCGCGCGGATGAGAACTCCGAGGGTCGGACAACGGGGTCAGGCCAGCCCTGTTTGCCGGAGCGTCGACTCCATGCAGCCCAGGTCGTAAGCCTCAGCGGACGCTACCATTGCGGCTGACAGGCGTGCTGTCTGGACAATTCCGGAGTGGGATATTATAATCATCAATTGCAAACTATCGTTGTCAACTGGAAATGGAAGTTTTGCCAATGCGCCCGATAGGCATACAGCGAAGTGCCGTGCGCTACCCGCTGGACGAGATCTTCGGCTCAGCAGCTCATGTGCGCCTCATTCGCGTCCTGGTCCTCGAAGTCGAGATGCCGTTGGGCGTCGCCGATGCGGCCAGATTCGCAGGGCTCACTCCCGCAGGAGCCCGTAAGGCTCTGGAAAGGCTCGAGAAGTCCGGCCTCGTCGAGCGCGTTGGCAGTGGACGGGCGCAGAAGTGGGGTCTGAACGAGGATCAGGCACTCATCCAAGCCCTGCGTCACCTGTTCGCTCAGGAGCAGCAGCGCTACGAGGAGTTGCTCGCGCGTCTGCAAAGCGCGGTAGCTCTGCCCGAGATCCGCGCTGCCTGGATAGAGCGCCTTCCGCTCAGCATGGCAGAGCCCTTGGACGTCAGCGCGGTATCGGATGGCGAGGCGATCCCCTGGGTCCACGAGGAGTTGCGTGCTCGGCTGATCGCGCTCGAGAAGGAGCTCGATCTGATCATCGAAGTGGCGGTGTTCACTCGCGCTGACGCTCCGGCACCGGGACCGGATGCAGTGTTTCTGTGGGGGACCGACGCGGACACCAGCTCCATCGATCGGCGGCGGCCCCAGACGCACACCGAGGCGGACCAACGCTCGCTGCGAATCGCCGAGAGCATCGCGGAGTTGATCCGCTCAGATCCCTCCCTGATCAAGCGCGCGATCAGGCACTTGGACCGCCTCATGAAAGAGGGCCAAGGGACAGCGAGCGGCGACATCGCCGAGTGGAGGCAGTTGCTGGAGGCCTACTCGCCGGAACGAGTGAGGGACCTCCTTGTCTCGACGAGCTCCCGAGCCCAGCGGCTGCGACAGAGCTCTCCGTTCTTCGCCGTACTCACGCCGGGCGAACGTGACCAAGTGATGGCCGCGATCGAACAGCGGCCATGAGACGCGACCAGCTCGAGCACGCGATTCGCGCCGCCTGCGAAGTGCCGGTTGACACGGAGCTCCTGATCTTCGGCTCACAGGCCATCTTGGGCAGTCATCCGGCTGCGCCGGAGAGCCTCAGGGCCTCGATCGAGGTGGACATTCAGCCCAAGAACTTCCCAGAGAGCACCGATCTGATCGACGGCGCGCTCGGTGAGCTCTCACTGTTCCACCAGACCCATGGCTTCTACGTGCACGGAGTGTCGATCGAGGCTGCCGTACTCCCTGACGGATGGCATCAGCGCACCGTTGCGGTGTGTGATCTCCAGGGGACCAGGGGCAACACCGGATACTGCTTGGAGGCTCACGATCTTGCCGCCAGCAAGCTCGTCGCCGGTCGTGAGAAGGATCGAGTCTTCGTAGCCACTCTTCTCTTGGAGGGGCTGATCGACGGCGAGATCCTGCTCGAACGGGTCGCAGGGCTCCCTGTCGAACCCGAGCGCGGAGACTCGATCTCACGGTGGATTCGAGCCACGATGGAGGATGTTGGCTAGGCGGCTGGTGGCCGCAGGGCGCGCCACACCACCATCGCCTACGTTCTGCCCTGCGCCGGGCCGTGACGCCGCCGCCAGCGTCTTATCGTCACGATCGCCACCACGACCACCGCGATGATCACGATGGCGGCGAGCACCGGCACGAGGAGCGCCAGCACCGTGACGATCACGGCGCCGATGTCCTCCAGGGTCGAGACCACCGGCGCCCCGGCGCCCGCCGTCGAGACGTTGACCACCGGGCGCGCGGACGCCTTCACGGCGTGCACGCCGCCGGCGATGAGCACGCCGGCCACGAGCAGCACGACCGGGCTGACCGAGCCGTTCCCCGAAGCGGACACGGCGAGCAGCCCGCCGGCCGCCGGCCGCACCACGGTCTGGATCGCGTCGTTCACGTGGTCCACGGCGGGCACCTTGTGGCGCGTCGAGGTGGAGCCAGCCGAGGCGCTCGGCCAGAGCCACCGCGAGGAGCGGGATGTATGCGTTGACCCCTGCGGGGGCCGCCAGGGTGAGGCCGGAGAGGATGTCCAAACCCGGCCTCCGTCAGGCTTCGCGATCGCTTTTGAAGCTGCCCTCGTCCATGCAGCGTCCATCATACGACCGGGAGCAAAGTCTTCACCGTCATGAGGCGGCCGCTCGTTGCACGCAGCCGCCTGCCAAGCTAGACTTCATGTACCTATAGTAGGTACGGACGTACCTGCAAGGGGTTCACAATGCTTGGCACGCTCCTCGGCTCCGAGACCCGTGCGCGCGTTCTCAGCCTCCTGCTGGTGCAGCCACGACGCACGTACCACCTGCGCGAGCTCATCCGGCTTGCCGGCGGCGGAGCGTCCGGAGTGCAGCGCGAGGTGGCACGGCTCGAGGGGCTTGGGCTTGTCGTTTCTGAGCGCACGGCCGAAGGCCGCCGCGCGCTCAGGATCGTTGACGAGCATCCGCTTCTTGAGCCTCTGCGAGCCCTCGTTGCCGCCGAACTCGCGGCACACACGCCCGCCGGGTCCGTCCCCTTGCAGCTTGACGCGCGCCTGCGCCGGCGTCTGCCGCGCGTGCTCGCGGCGCTCCGCAGCGCCGACGTCGAGCGGGCGGTCCTCTTCGGCTCCGCGACGCGGCCCGAGGCCGGCGCCGCGCCGCGCGACCTGGACGTGCTCGTCCGCTGGGGCGGCCCTCTCGAGGGCCGCGCGACGCGCTACTTCGAGCTGCAGCGCGCGCTCGAACGCGCGAGCGGCCTGCCCGTGGACCTCGTCGAAGAAGAGGCCGTCACCAATCCGTATCTCCGTGACGAGATCGAACGCACAGGCGTGGTGATCCTTGAGGCCGCGTGACGCCCGCGTCTATCTGCAGGACATGGTCACGGCGGCCGCGGCGATCCGTACCTTCATCGCCGGCCGCACACTGGACGACTACGCAGGCGACCTCATGCTGCGCTCGGCCGTCGAGCGGCAGTTCGAGATCCTCGGAGAGGCGCTGGCTCGCGCGCTGCGCCTGGACGCGGGGCTGCAGACGCGCCTGCCCGCGTCTCGCGGCGCCATCGACTTTCGCAACGTGATCGCCCACGCGGACGACGCCCTGTCCGCGGCTACCGTGTGGGACATCGCCCGCAACGAGCTGCCCGGACTCGCCGCCGACGCGGCCGCGGAGTTGGCGCGGCTCGAAACCGAACGCCAATAGCGGCCGGCTTGGGACGGCCCTCGGCAGGGCCGCGCAGCTCGCGTAGTTCGCTCCTCGCGGCGCACTGGACGGCTGGGCGCAGGCACGACAATGTACACCCTTCCCAGCCAACGTATACCTTGAGATCGCGTCCGGTATGACATATCATCATACTCGGAGGTGCATGATGAGACGTTCGAAGATCGCCATAACGCTCGACAAAGACACGCTCAGCGCGGTCGATCGCTTGGTATCGGAACACCGCTTCCCGAACCGCAGCCAGGCCATCCAGCAGGCACTCGACGAGAAGCTGCTGCGATTGTCCCACAGCCGCCTGGCACAGGAGTGCGCGAGACTCGACCCGCGGTCCGAACGAGCTCTGGCCGAAGAAGGCATGGGGGGAGAGCTGGCAGAGTGGCCCGAATACTGAGGGGCGAGGTCCGCTGGGCCAACCTCGACCCGGTCCGCGGCAACGAGCAGTCTGGCCGGCGGCCGGTCCTAGTCTTGAGCGCCAACGTCTTCAACGAGCGCTCGGGCACGGTGATCGCGGTCGCACTGACAAGTCAGCCACAGAGAGCCGGCTTCCCCCTGTCGATGAAGCTGAGCTCAACTTGGCTTCCCAAGCCCTCCTGGGTCAAGATCAGCCAGATCCGCACGCTCTCGGTAGATCGTGTGGGTCGCAAGCTCGGGGCGATCTCGCCGGAGGAAGTGGCGCAGATCATCGACGGGCTTAACGAGATCATGAGCGCTTGAAGGACGAAGCGCATTGAGGCGGGCTCCCCGCTGCATCACGTAGGATTGTGCTCAAGGCACTCCCCCACCGCTCATCCCGACCACGACGGAGACCAGCACGTCCTCCCCACCCGCACAGACCACAGCCGCGCCGAGCAAGCAGGCTGCCCGCAGCCGCGACCTCGGCGTCCTGGCGCTCGTCGTCCTGGGCCCCATCTGGGGCTACGGCTGGGTGGCCACCAAGGTAGCGCTGGGGTACTCGCAGCCCATGACCTTCGCGGCGCTGCGCCTGGTGCTCACCGTGCTCTGCCTGTTCCTCATGATGATCGTCACGCGGCGCTCACTGCGCCCACCGCCGCTCGGCTGGACGACGGCCATCGGCCTGCTGCAGACCACGGCCTTCGTGGGGCTGGTCATGGTGGCGCTGCATAGCGGCGGCGCCGGCAAGGTGGCCGTGCTCACCTACACGATGCCGTTCTGGCTGCTGCTGCTGGCGTGGGCCTTCCTCGGCGAACGGCTGCACGGCGTCCAGTGGCTCGCCGTGACCTTGGCCTTCGCCGGGCTCGTGCTGGTCGTCGCTCCGTGGCAGCTCAGCGGCGTGACGAGCAGCGTGCTGACGATCGCCGGCGGCCTGGTGTGGGCGGCGAGCGCCCTGGTGGTCAAGCTCATGCAGCGCAAGCACCACGTGGACGTGCTCTCGCTGACCACGTGGCAGATGACCATCGGCATGGTGCCGCTGATCGTCATCGCCGTGCTCACGTACAGCGGCGGCCCCGAGTGGACGACGGGCTTCATCTGGGGACTCGCCTACACGGTGATCCTCGCCAATGCCGTGGCCTGGGTGCTGTGGCTGTACGCCTTGCGCACGCTCTCGGCCGGCGCCGCCGGGCTCGGCACGCTGGCGATCCCCGTGGTCGGCGTGCTCGCCGCCTGGCTGCAGCTCGGGGAGGTGCCGACGCTCGTCGAGGGCATCGGCATGGTCTTCATCGTCGGCGCGCTGGGGATCGTCTCGGCGCGCGGTCTCCTGGCCGGGCGGCGCCGGCCGTCCCCTGCCGACGAGGAACCCTTGGTGCAGCCGGTGACGGACTGAGCCGCCCCCTTCTCCGCGGCTCAACGGCTGAGGAACACCTCGAGGGGCACACCGCCGGACCCCACCAGGGTCGACTCCCGTGGCGAATACAGGCGTGCGAACGCCGCCATACCGGCCGTGTCGTCCTTGCGCGAGCGGCCACTCTTGACTTCAACGGCGCTCGGAGCGCCGCGCGCCTCGACGACGTAGTCGACCTCGAGGTCGCCCTGCCGCCAGTAGTACAGCGCCTGCGCGCTGTCGCCGGCGGCGGTGGCTGCAAGATGCGCCCCCACCGCCGTCTCGACGAGGCGCCCCCAGTGCTCGGTGTCGGTACGCGCCTCGTCGATCGTCAGCCCCTTGACGGCGCTCTGCAGCGCCGTGTTGAGCACCAGCAGCTTGGGTGAGGAACCCCGTCTGCGCACGGCACGGCCGGAGTACTTCTGGAGGCCCACGACCAGCCACGCGTCGGCCAGACGCTTGAGGTACTCGGCCAGCGTCGTCGTATTGCCGGCGTCCTGGAGTTGACCCACGAGCTTGGTGTAGCTGACGATCTGGCCCGAGTAGTCGCAGGCGACGTAGAAGAGCTGCCGCAGCAGCGCCGGCTTGTCGATGCGCCCGAGCAGAAGCACGTCGCGCGACACCGTCGGCTCGATGATCGCGTCGAGCACGTAGCTGCGCCAGCGTGGGAAGTCCGCCACCAGCGGCGCCGCGCCCGGATACCCGCCGTAGAACACGTAGGTGTCAAGGTCCCAGCCGAAGGCCGTCTGGCACTCCGCATAGCTCCAATGTGTCGCCGGCAGCGTCTCGAAGCGCCCCGTCAGCGACTCCTCGAGGCGCTGACGGACGAGCAGCGGTGAGGACCCGAGCACCACGACGTGGAGCGCCCGCGCTTCTCGGGTGTCCCGGTCCCAGTTCGCCTTGAGGCGCTCGGCCCAGCCCGGGATCTTGTGTACCTCGTCCAGACAGAGCACGGCCGGTTCATCCGCCGCGGTCACCGCCCGTGCGACCTGCCACTGCTCGTCGATCCAGACGGCGGAGGGAAGCAACGGCTCGTCGCCGCTGGCGTAGTGAAAGGGCACGCCGGCGGCCAGGAGATGGGACCGCGCCTGCAAGACAGCCGTCGTCTTGCCCACCTGCCGTGGACCCACGACGGCCTGAACGAAACGGCGTGGTTCGCTCAGCCGCTCTAGGAGTCGTGCCACGAGCGGCCGTTCGAACATGTGATTTTGCAGGGAAGGCGTCATTTACTCATCACGTTGAGTTAATTTACTCACCGTACTGAGTAAAGTCAAGGATTGGTCATGCCGCGTCGACCGCCGACGCCCAGCGTTCACTCCGGCTACAATGGCGTACCGGCTCTACGAGCAAGGAGATCCCCAGTGACCAAGACCGGCGCCCGCCCCAAGCGGTCCATCAAGAAGATCGCGCTCTGGACCATCGTCGGCCTGATCGCCCTCTTTGTGCTCATCCAGTTCGTCCCCTACGGCCGCGACCACACGCAGCAGCCCGCGACGAACCCCTTCAAGTGGAGCTCGCCGGAAGCGGAGGCCATCGCCAAGAAGTCGTGCTACGACTGCCACAGCAACGAGACAAAGTGGTGGTGGGGAGTGAAGATCGCGCCGGCCTCGTGGCTCGCCCAGCACGATATCGACGATGCCCAGAAGGTCTTCAACTTCTCGGAATGGGACGGGTCGCTGACCACCGAGGGGCTGCAGAACGCCATCAACGACAACATGCCCCCGCTGCAGTTCACGCTGCTTCACCCCAGCGCGAAGCTCAGCGACGCGGACAAGCAGACGCTGGTTGACGGGTTCCAAGCTTCGTTGGCCGACAACGGGAGCTCCGGCACGACAACTCCGGCGGCGACGCCAACGCCCACGGCCACGGCCACGACCGCGAGCTCAGGCTCCGACGCCACAGCCGTCATCAACGCTCAATGCAGCCGCTGTCACTCGGCCACTGTCGCCCTGCAGTTCCAGGCGTCGAGCGCAGACGAGGCGCAGGCACTCATCGATCAGATGATCCAGAAGGGCGCCACGGTGACGCCCGCCGAGGAGCAGACGCTGATCGACTACTTCACGCGCTGAGGCCCACCGCAAACGCGGCCAGCGGCCGCCCAGGCGGCCTCGCTCAGCCCGTCGTCTCGTCCATCGCCACTTCGTAGATCTCGGCCGAGACGCGCCTGCCCCAGCCCTTGTTGGCGGGCGTCATGCTCTCGAGGATGCTGTCGGCCTCCCGCGCGTCGTCCCTGTTCTGGCAGTAGACGCAGACCGCGACGTTGCCGTTGTGGCGGTCGAAGAGCATCTCGACGCGGCTGGTCACTGCGGCGAGCCGGGGCGGCAGTTCCCGCGTCGTCTCGCCGCGCTTGAGGGCGGCGATGCCGTCCTTGAGCAGGGCGCCCTCCGCCTCGATCTCATCCATGTCTCCGCCCTCGAAGCGGGCGATCCTGACGTACATCGTGTGGCCTCCTGAATGGTCAGGTGAAGGATCGGTTGATGATGAGATATGCCCGCTCAGGCAGCGGTCACACCGTCCCCGGCTTGGCGGGCGCCGGCGAACGACGACGAGGGCTCGGCGGCCGCAGACTGGCCGAGCTTCTGCGCCTGCGCCGCCGCCGATCACCATCCACAGGGCGACGGCCCGCGTCATCGTCTTGCCGGAACGCGGCGTGAGCAGGTCTCTTCGCCCTCGCAAAGTGATACTGTGACCCCATGGTCACGCGAAGGTCGGCGCAGAGAGTCCTCGCAGAAGTGAGCGCCACGCTGGCGTCGAGCCTGACGGCACAAGACATCCTTGCCACGGTCGCCCGCCAGATCGGCGAAGCCATGGGCGTCTTCTCCTGCGACATCTGGGAGTACGAGCCGGGCGCACGGCACATGACCTTCGTGGCCACCTGGTGCGCCGCCGAGAAGAACCCCTATGGCGACGCCGTCGGGAGCACCGCCGAGCTCGACGACTGGGACAACATGCTGGCCGTCGTCGAGGGCCGACGCACCGTCGAGCTGCACAGCGACGACCCCGACCTGCCGCCCACCGACCGCGCGTCCTTCGACAAGTGGGGCTTCCAGACGACCATCGACGCGCCGCTCGTGTACGGCGATCGCGTCATCGGCGTGCTGGGCCTTGTGGAGACGCGCGAGCTGCGCCGCTTCACGGCGGCCGAGCGCGAGCTCTTCGGGCAGCTCGCCGTGCAGGCGGCGATCGCCATCAACAACGCACATGCCTTTCGGCGGCTGGAGGAGCAGAACCGGCAACTGCGGGCGCTGCGCGAGATCGGCGACGCCCTCACCTCCACGCTGGTGTTTGAGGAGGCCCTCGACGTCATGGCCCGCGAGGCGGCCGAGGCGCTCGGCGTATCGCGCTGCATCATCAACGAGTACACGGAGGGCGACGACCTGCTGACTCCGCTGGTGGTCTACGAGCGCCTGCCGGGAGGCGGCCGCCGCGGCGGCACCGGCCGCCTCCCGGCCGCGCGCCCGTCGGGACTCCTCCTCCTCGGAGGTGGCACGCAGGTGGAACAGGCGTCAGATCTGGGACTCGCCGAGGCCGTGCGCAGCGAGCTGACCGATCGCGGCGAGCTCAGCAGTCTGAACGTGCCGCTCATCTACAAGGGCCTGCCTCTCGGCCTTATGCGCCTCGTCGAGACGCGCGAGGAGCGCCACTTCAGCGCCAACGAGATCGAGCTGGCGCGCGGCATCGGCGAGCAGGCCGCGCTCGCCTTCCAGAACGCGCGCCTCTACCGCTCGCTGCAGGAACAGGCCGACACCGACGGGCTGACCGGCCTCTGCAACTACCGCCGCTTCCGCGAGCGTCTCTACGACGAGTTCGTGCGGGCGCGCCGCTACAACCTCCCACTCACGCTGCTGATGATCGACATCGACGACTTCAAGGCCTTCAACGACGACTACGGCCACCTTATCGGCGACGAGGTGCTGCGCATCGTCGCCAAGATCCTGCAGGGGGGGCTGCGGCAGCATATCGACCTCGCGGCCCGCTACGGCGGCGAGGAGTTCACGGTGATGCTGCCCAACACCCCGCCTGAGGACGTCGGCGCGGCCGGCGGCCTCCAGGGGCCACCTGCCGCCTCCGGCATGGCTCGCGCCAAAGCTCATCGCGGAGGCGCCGCCGCCGTCGCCGGCCGCATTCTCCACAAGGTCGAGATCGCCGCCGCCCAGAAGGCCTGTGGCGTGCCGCGCACCGTCACGGTGAGCATCGGCGTCGCCCTGCTCACCCCCGAGATGTACGACGCCAGCGCACTCCTCCGGGCCGCCGACGCCGCCCTCTACGAGGCCAAGCACTCCGGCAAGAACACCGTGGTGGTCGCCGGCTGAAGCAGCCCGCTCAGGGCGATGGGCTGGCGCTCAAGGCTTCTGCCGAGGCCGGCACCAGCACCTTGTCGATCACGAAGATCGACCACGTGGGGCCTTCGATGACCTGCACCACGTTGGCGTCGTTGACCTTCACGGCGGCGCCGTTCACGGTGAACGTCAGCGGCGAGCCCTCGTAGCTCATGACCTTCTCGCCGTTCGTGATGTCGGCCGCCTTGAGGTTCTGGGTGGGCACGATGTGGAACGCCATGATCGACTTGAGCTTGGGCACGTTCTTCATGAGCTCCTCAAGACCGATGCTCTTGAAGGCCTCGTCGTTGGGCGCGAACACCGTGAAGGGGATCTTCTGCTCGAGCGTCCGCTGGAGGCCGGCCAGGGCGACAGCTCCCAGGAAAGCGTTCAGATCGCCGGCCTTGGCCGCCTCGAGAATCGTGCCGGTCGAGACCGACGGCACGACTTTGGGGGTGATCGAGGGCGAGGGGGTCGGCGAAGCCGACGACGAGCCCGAGCCGCAACCCGCGGCGGTCAGGACGATCACGGCCGCCACGGCCAGGGCGGCCAGGGCCGCAAGACGAGTGCGTCGGTTCGTCGAAACCTCCAGGATGGCCGGGCGTTGAGCCTCAGCCGATGTCGTCGCGGCGCTCGGGAGCCGGCTTTCCGAGCGCCTTCAGGCTCCAGCGCCGCCACGGCGCGATACCCTCGATCTCGATCTCCAGCGAGAAGCTGAGGAAGGTACGGATGAGCACGAGCAGTCCAAGCACCTCCAGGTTCCGCATCGTCGGGGCGACGACGACGGTACGGATGAGGTCGGCGGCCACGAGGATCTCGAGGCCCAGCAGGATGCTCTGGCCGAAGTACGTGCGGATCATGTCATAGGCCCCGCCCCGCTTGCCCCGCAGGAGGTCGCGCAGCGCCAGGTAGAGGCCGATGAAGAAGCCGAACACGAGGACGCCTATGCCCACGACCTCGAAGCTCCGCGAGACGGCGTCCATGATCTCCTTGAAGTCCACCTGCCACCCCTTCCGCG